>JAOPVD010000194.1 GCA_025966295.1 Frankiales bacterium
GGTCGGGCTGTCGGCCGCGCAGTCCGCCGGCGCCGTCAGCGTGCTGGCTAAGCCCCCGGTCCGCAAGCTCGCCAAGGAGCTCGGCGTGGATCTGGCGGCGGTCGTCGGGACCGGCCCCGGCGGCACCGTCACCCGCGCCGACGTCGAGGCGGTGGCACCGGGATCCTTTGTGGGGCAGGCCGTTCCGGTCGGGGTGCCGACGGCGCCGGCGTACGACCCGGCGACCCGCGAGCGGCGGATCCCCGTCAAGGGCGTCCGCAAGATGACGGCGCAGGCGATGGTGGGCAGCGCCTTCACCGCACCGCACGTCACCGAGTTCATCACCGTCGACGTCACGCCCACGATGGAGCTGCTGCAGCGGCTCAAGGGCCTCCCCGAGCTCGCCGGAGTGAAGCTCACGCCGCTGCTGCTCGTGGCCAAGGCGCTGCTGCTCGCCGTGAAGCGCAACCCCGAGGTCAACAGCACCTTCACCGACGACGCGATCGTGGTGAAGGACTACGTCAACCTCGGGATCGCGGCGGCGACGCCCCGCGGGCTGCTCGTCCCCAACATCAAGGACGCCGACCAGCTGTCCCTGGTGCACCTGGCACAGGCGCTGCAGGACCTGGTGGCCACCGCCCGTGAGGGCCGGACGACGCCGGCCGACATGGCGCGCGGCACCATCACCATCACCAACGTCGGGACGTTCGGGGTGGACACCGGCACGCCGATCCTCAACCCGGGCGAGTCCGCGATCCTGTGCTTCGGGGCGGTCCGGCCCACACCGTGGGTGGTGGACGGCGAGATCTGCGTCCGGCAGGTGACCCAGCTCGCGCTGTCGTTCGACCACCGCAACGTCGACGGGCAGCTCGGCTCGCAGTTCCTCGCCGACATCGCGCGGGTGCTGAACGACCCGGCGACGGCGCTGGCCTGGAGCTAGCCCTCCTTGGGCTCGCGCTCCTTGCGGCGCAACAGCACCGCGGACAGCGCCAGCGCCAGCACCAGGACGGCCAGGACGGCGATCTCCAGCACCGAGCGGCCGAAGGCGTCGGGCTGCTCGGTGACCTGCTCGGCCGCCTCCACCGACAGCACCACGATCTCCTTGATAGCGGCCAGCATCCCGACCAGCAGGAACGGCTCCACCAGCACCTGCCGCTCCCGCAGCGTCTCGCGCACCGCGTACAGCAGCTCGACGAAGATGAAGACCAGCAGCAGGGTGTCGAGCACGTGCAGCGCGCCCTCGGTGTCGGCGTCGCCGAGCGAGCTCAGGGTGTCCCTGCCCGCGACCCACAGCAGGCCGCCGGCCGAGACGGCCAGGACCAGGGCTACCGCGGCGTAGACGATGTCCTCAACGTAGGTCAGGGCCCGGTTCACGTACCGGATGCGCTGCGGCTGCTCCTCGTTCTCGGCGGTCACGTGATGATCTTGCCCAGCAGTGGTGGCAATCAACCGGCAGGAATCCGAGCGGCCACGGCGAACCATGCCGGTGCCGGGGGAGTGCGGAGCCCAGACCGCACTCCCCCGGCACCGCACCTACGCTGGGCCCCGTGACGAGCACCCGGCAGGCCCGTGTCCGGGCGCCCGAGCTGGTCGGCCGGGGCGGCTGGCTCAACACCGGCGGCACGCAGCTGGGGCTCGCGGACCTGCGCGGCAGCTTCGTGCTCCTCGACTTCTGGACGTTCTGCTGCGTGAACTGCCTGCACGTGCTCGATGAGCTGCGGCCGCTGGAGGAGCGGTTCGGCGACGTGCTCACGGTCGTGGGCGTGCACTCGCCGAAGTTCGCCCACGAGGCGGTGCACGCCAACGTCGTCGCGGCCGTCGACCGCTACGAGGTGCACCACCCGGTCCTGGACGACCCCGACCTCGCCACCTGGAAGCAGTACGCGGTCCGGGCCTGGCCAACGCTCGTCCTGGTCGACCCCGAGGGGTACGTCGTCCACGTCGCGTCCGGTGAGGGCCACGCCGAGGGCCTCGGCCGGCTGCTCGAGGAGCTGGTCGCCGAGCACCAGGCCAAGGGCACGCTGCGCCGCGGTGACGGCCCCTACGTGCCGCCTCCGGCGCCCGACAGCGAGCTGGCGTTCCCGGGCAAGGCGCTCCGGCTGCCTGACGGGTCGCTGCTGGTCAGCGACTCGGCGCACCACTCGCTGGTGGTGCTCGCGGGCGAGCAGGTCGTCCGCCGGATCGGCACCGGCCGCCGCGGCCGCGCAGACGGCCGGCGCCCGTCGTTCGCCGAGCCGCAAGGCCTGTGCCTGCTCGACGACGGGCGCGTCCTCGTCGCTGACACCGCCAACCACCTGCTGCGCACCCTGGACCTGGACACCGGGGAGGTCCGGACGGTGGCCGGTACCGGCCGGGTCTGGCGCCCAGGCGACCCGACCCAGGGGCCGGCGCTCGAGGTGAACCTCTCCACCCCCTGGGACGTCGCGGTCTGGGACGGCGAGGTGGTCGTGGCGATGGCCGGCACCCACCAGTTGTGGGCCTTCGACGGCACGACCGTCCGGGTCCTCGCCGGCACCACGGGCGAGGGCCTGCGGGACGGCGACGCAACCGCGGCCCACCTCGCCCAGCCGAGCGGTCTGGCGGCCGCCCCCGACCGGCTGTGGTTCGCCGACTCCGAGACCTCGGCGCTGCGCTGGTACGCCGGCGGTCAGGTCGGCACCGCCATCGGCACCGGCCTGTTCGACTTCGGGCACAGGGACGGCGCCGCGGCGCAGGCGCTGCTGCAGCACCCTCTCGGCGTGACCGCGCTGCCCGACGGGAGCGTGGCCGTCTGCGACACCTACAACGGCGCGGTACGGCGCTACGACCCGGCGAGCGACACCGTCACCACCCTCATGACCGGGCTGGCCGAGCCGAGCGACGCCGTCGTGGACGGCGAGCACCTGCTCGTCGTCGAGTCCGCGGCGCACCGGGTCACCCGGCTGCGGCTGCCGGACGAGGCGCTGGTCGTCGACGGCGTCGCCCAGCGCACCCGGCGGCCGGCCACCGACCTGGCCCCCGGCACCGTGGCGCTGCAGGTGGTCTTCACCCCGCCGCCCGGGCAGAAGCTCGACGAGACCTACGGCCCGCCCACCCGCGTGACGGTGTCGGCCAGCCCGCCCGAGCTGTTGCTCGCCGGCGCCGGTGCGACGACGGAGCTCAGCAGAACCCTTGTGCTGCAAGGGATCGAGGGGGTGCTCCATGTGGCGGCCACGGCCGCGAGCTGTGACATCGACAGCGACCACGCGGCCTGCCACGTCACCCGGCAGGACTGGGGGATCCCGGTCCGGTTGGTGGCGGGCGCGCCCACCGCGCTGTCGCTGGTGCTGAACGGGCTCTAGCGGTCTACTGCCGCTGCAGTAGATCCACGGCGGGCGGGTTTAGGCGTCGGCGCGCGGGTCACGATCACAGCACCTCCGCACCGCGGGGGCGCCTTCCCGAGTGCTGCTGGACAGCAACGCGCGAGCGCCCAGTAGGGCCCGAGCAGGCCGGCCGTGCCGCCCGCCCGCCGCCCCCGTCCCGGTGCGGACAGGCCACCGGACAAGCACCCACCACCTGTCGAGGAAGATCGACAGCTGCTCGCGGGCCGGCCAGCGCGCCCTGCCGGTGACGCGACCCTGCAGCAGCTGAGAGCCGAGGAGCTGCAGGTGTCCGAGACGGGCTCTTCCTGCCTGATCCGCACAACGGCACTGGCGGTCAGCCTGGTGCTGGCCGCGTCCGTGCTGGCCGCGTGTGGTGGTGGCGCCTCCGGGCCGCCGACCCTGACCTGGTACATCAACCCGGACTCCGGCGGTCAGGTGGAGATCGCCCGCCGCTGCACCGCGGCCGCCCAGGGCCGCTACCAGGTCTCCACCACACTGCTGCCCCGCGAGTCCTCGGAGCAGCGGCAGCAGCTCGTCCGCCGGCTGGCCGCGCACGACTCGTCCATCGACCTGATGAGCCTGGACCCGCCGTACATCCCGGAGTTCGCCGAGGCGGGCTTCCTGGCGCCGGTGCCGGCGGACGTCGCCACCCGGGTCACCGAGGGTGTGGTCGAGAGCGCGGTCGCCGGCAGCACCTGGAAGCACCAGCTGGTCGCGGTGCCGTTCTGGGCCAACACCCAGCTGCTGTGGTTCCGCAAGTCGGTGGCGAAGGCCGCCGGGCTCGACATGACCAAGCCGGTGACCTGGCGGCAGCTCATCGACGCGGCCAAGGCGCAGCACAAGCTGCTGGGTGTCCAGGGCATCCGGGCCGAGGCACTGACGGTGTGGATCAACGCGCTGGTGGAGTCGGCGGGCGGGCACATCATCACGGGCAGGGCCGAGGACCCCAAGCACGTCCAGCTGGGACTCACGGGGGAGCCGGGCCGGCTGGCCGCCGACGTGATCCGGAACGTCGCGCGCGCCGGCGTCGGCGGGCCAGCGCTGTCGACGGCGGGCGAGGACGCCAACGTCATCGGCTTCGAGGGCGGCAACGCCGGCTTCATGCTCAACTGGCCGTTCGTCTGGCCGCGCGCGCTGTCCGGCGTGAAGGCCGGGACACTCAAGCAGTCGGTGCCGGACGACTACGGCTGGACGCTCTACCCGCAGGTCATCGCGGGCAAGGACAGCCGGCCGCCCTACGGGGGCATCAACATCGGCATCGGTGCGTTCGGCGCGCACACCGACTTCGCCTTCGAGGCGGCCGAGTGCGCCACCAGCGCGAAGAACGAGGCGTACTACTTCGTCAGCAACGGCAACCCCGCGGCGCGGGTGGCGGCGTACGACGACCCGGCGGTCGTCAAGGCCTTCCCGATGGCGCCGGTCATCCGCGCCTCTTTGGAGAAGGCCGCCCCGCGGCCTCAGACGGCGTACTACAGCGAGGTCTCCAGCAGCCTCCAGCGGACCTACCACCCGCCGGGTTCGGTGCAGCCGGGCCGCACCGGCCAGCGCGCCACCGACCTGATCACGGCCGTCCTGCGGAAGGAGAAGCTGCTGTGACCGCCACGACCCTGCCTCCGGGGCAGAAGCAGCAACCCACCGCTGCCTTGCCACGGCGCATCAGCGACCGCTCCCGGGCCGAGCGCCGGCTCGGGTGGATGCTCGCCGGCCCCGCGTTCGTCGTCATGCTGCTGGTGACCGCCTACCCGATCCTGCAGGCGATCTACGATTCGCTGTTCGACTTCCGCCTCACCGATCCCAAGAACCGCGCCTTCACCGGGCTGTCGAACTACGCGGTGATCCTCACCGACCGGATCTGGTGGGTGTCGCTCGGTGTGACGCTGCTGATCACGATCGTCACGGTGGTCGTCGAGCTCGTCCTGGGCTTCGCCCTGGCGCTGGTCATGATGAAGGCGCTGTCGGCGATCCGTCCGGCCCTGCGTGCCGCCATCCTCATCCCGTACGCCGTCATCACCGTCGTCTCGGCGTTCGCGTGGAAGTACGCGTTCGGCCTGGACAGCGGGTTCGTGAACAGCTGGTTCAGCTGGCTCCCGGGGGTGGGTCCTAACACCGACTGGTTCGGCGGGCAGTGGTCGGCGCTGTTCGTGGTCTGCCTCGCCGAGATCTGGAAGACCACGCCGTTCATCTCGCTGCTCCTGCTCGCCGGCCTGGCGCAGGTACCCGAGGTGCTCCAGGAGGCGGCCAGGGTCGACGGCGCCACCTGGTGGCAGCGCATGACCAAGGTGACCATCCCGAACATGAAGGCCGCCATCATGGTGGCGCTGCTGTTCCGCAGCCTGGACGCCTTCCGCGTCTTCGACAGCATCTTCGTGATGACGAGCGGCGCCAACAACACCGAGTCGGTGTCGTTCCTCGCCTATCGGCAGACCATCGCCCGGCTCGAGATCGGGTTGGGCTCCGCGGTGTCGGTGCTGCTGTTCCTCTCCGTGGTGCTCATCAGCGCGCTGTTCATCAAGGGCTTCAAGGTCGACCTGTCGTCGACGCGGGGGGAGGCGTGATGTCCCGCCGCGAGAAGGCCTGGTGGCTCGTCGCCGGGCTTGCCATCGTCGTCTACGCGCTGTTCCCGGTCGCGTGGATCGTGTCGCTGTCGCTCAAGGGCTCGGCCGACCTGGCCAATGGCCAGTTCCTGCCGACCAAGCTCTCCTGGTCCAACTACCAGCTCATCCTCACCGGCGGCGCCAGCGACCTGTTCCTGCCGGCCTTGCGCAACTCCTTCGGCATCTGCCTCATCGCGACGGCCATCTCGTGCCTGCTCGCGATGTTCGCCGCGTACGCCATCGCCCGGTTGGACTTCCCGGGCAAGAAGGTGATCCTGTCGACCGCCCTGGCGGTGGCCATCTTCCCGGTGATCTCGATCGTGACGCCGCTGTTCAACCTGTGGCGGCAGATCGGGCTCTACGACACCTGGCCGGGCCTGATCATCCCCTACCTGTCGCTCACGCTGCCGATCTCGATCTGGACGCTGTCCGCGTTCTTCCGGGAGATCCCCTGGGAAATGGAGCAGGCGGCGCAGGTCGACGGCGCCACGACCTGGCAGGCGTTCCGCAAGGTGATCGTGCCGCTGGCCGCACCCGGCGTGTTCACCACCGCGATCATCGCGTTCTTCATCGCCTGGAACGACTTCGTCTACGGCATCGTGCTGACCTCCACCAACGCCGCCCGGCCCGTGCCGGCTGCGCTGGGGCTGTTCTCGGGCGAGTCGCAGTTCGAGCAGCCCAACGGGCCCATCGCGGCCGCGGCGGTCATCGTCACGGTCCCGGTCGTCGTACTCGTGCTGCTCTTCCAGAGGCGGATCGTCTCCGGCCTCACGAACGGCGCCGTCAAGGGCTGACGCCCACCACCCATCGAGGAGGGACCTCCATGGCCGCCATCGAGATGAACAACATCGTGAAGCGGTACGGCGACGGCTTCCCTGCCGTGAACGATGTGAGCCTGGACATCGCCGACGGTGAGTTCATGATCCTGGTGGGCCCCTCCGGTTGCGGTAAGTCGACGCTGCTGCGGATGATCGTCGGGTTGGAGGACATCACCAGCGGCGACATGGTCATCGGCGGGAAGCGGGTCAACGACAAGGCCCCGCGCGACCGCAACCTGTCGATGGTGTTCCAGAACTACGCGCTGTACCCGCACCTGTCGGTGTACGAGAACATCGCCTTCCCGCTGCGCCTGCAGAAGATGGACAACGACGAGGTGCGCCGGCGGGTCAGCGAGGCCGCCGACATACTCGAGCTGCACGAGCACCTCCAGCGCAAGCCCGCCAACCTGTCCGGCGGCCAGCGGCAGCGGGTCGCGATGGGCCGCGCCATCGTGCGCCACGCCGAGGCGTTCCTGTTCGACGAGCCGCTGTCGAACCTCGACGCCAAGCTCCGCGGGCAGATGCGTACGGAGATCTCTCGGCTGCAGCGTCGGCTGGGTATCACGACCGTCTACGTCACCCACGACCAGACGGAGGCCATGACCCTGGGCGATCGGGTGGCCGTGCTGCGCAAGGGGGTCCTGCAGCAGGTGGCCTCACCCCGCGAGCTCTACGACCAGCCGGTCA
>JAOPVD010000202.1 GCA_025966295.1 Frankiales bacterium
TGAGCAGCGTGCGGACACCGCGGCCGATGGCGCCGAGCGGGTCGCTGTCGCGCAGGTCCGGGCGGTACTCGCCGCGGGCCTCGCGTCGGAGCCGGGCCTGCCGCTCGGCGGCGCTCTCCTTGTCCAGCTGCGGCGCCGCGTCGGCCACCACCACGAAGGGGTTGGGCGCCAGCACCCACCACACCTTGTCGGGCCGGCTGCGGGTGCCGCTGTACTCCGTCGTCTGGTAGTCCTCGTTGGTGAGCGCGGTGGCCAGGCCGAAGGTGATGAGGGTGCCGATCGTCAGCGCGAACACCAGCAGGTAGGCCAGCACCCCCGAGGTGGTGGTGCGGGCCAGCAGCGCCGACAGGCACAGCGACAGCGCCGCCACGGTGCCGAGCAGCAGGGCCAGCACCAGCGTCACCACCACCACCCGGCGCAGCGGCACGCCGCCGAGCGCCATCGCGTAGAGGTCGAGCGGCAGGGTGAGGGCGAGGAACACCAGCGCGGTGCCCCAGGCGGCGACGAGCTTGCCCACCGCGATGTCGCCGGCGGTCAGCAGGCTGACCTGCAGGGTGGCGAGGGTGCCGCGCTCCCGGTCGCCGTTGACGGACTGCGCGCTGAGCATCGGCACGATCAGCAGCGCGAGCCCGAGGACGAGCAGCGTGAGGCTGCCGTAGACGACGACACCCTGGTTGGCGGCGTTCGGGTCGGTCTGCTCCACCACGAAGTGCACGAACAGCGTGAACAGCAGCAGCGCCACGAACCACGCGCCGAGCAGCCAGCGCCACCGGCCGGCCCGGATCCGGATCGTGAACTCCTGACGGGCCACCGTGGCGATCCCCTGCCGGGTCACGTGGTGAGCTCCAGGTAGGTGGCCTCGAGCTGCCCACCCAGCGGTTGGCACGACACCAGCCGGACCTTCTTGCGGACGAGCTCCGTGATGAGCTCGGCGGCGGCCTCGTCGCCGGCCAGCCGGACGTCGACACCGGCCGCGGTCGGCGGGTCGTGGTCGTAGCCGTCGAGGGCGCGTAGGAGGGCGTCGAGGTCGAGCGCCCGGACCCGCCACGGCCGCGGCCCGTGCCCGTCGGGCAGCTGGTCGAGCCGGTGCTCCCCGACGGTGGCGCCGCGGTCCACGAACACGACGCGGTCGGCCAGCTCCTCCAGGTCGCCGAGGAGGTGGCTGCTGACCAGCACCGCCGTACCGCGGGCGGCCAGCCGGCGGAGCAGGGTGCGCAGCTCGACCCGGCTGCGGGGGTCCAGGCCGGACGCCGGCTCGTCGAGCAGCAGCACCTGCGGGTCGTGCACCAGCGCCCGGGTCAGCCCGAGCCGCTGCTTCTGGCCGCGGGACAGGGTGTGCACCGGCTGGTCGGCCTTGTCGTCGAGGTGCGCCAGCACCAGCAGCTCGGCCGCGCGCGCCGCCGCCCGGGCCCGGCCGAGGCGCATCGCGGCGCCGCAGAACTCGAGGTACTCGCGGCAGCTGAGGTTGTCGTACAGCCCGAACACGTCCGGGGACCAGCCCATCCGGGCGCGCACCGCGGCCGGCTCGGTGACCGGGTCGTGGCCGGCGATCCGGACCTGCCCGGCGTCGGGCACCAGCAGCGTGGCGAGCACGAGCAGCAGCGTGGTCTTGCCGGCGCCGTTCGGGCCGACCAGCGCCGTGACCTCCCCGGCCGGGGCCGTCAGGTCGATGCCGCGCACCGCCTCGACCGGGCCGAAGCTGCGCCGCACGCCGCGGGCGGCCACACCCTCGCCGGGCAGCACCTGGGTCATCCCCGCACCGTACGGGGAAAGGGGATGACCTGCGCCGGTACCCTGGACGGCATGGGCCTGGTCGTGCAGAAGTACGGCGGGTCGTCGGTGTCGGACGCTGAGCGCATCAAGCGAGTGGCGGAACGCATCGTCGCGACCCGCAAGGCTGGCCATGACGTCTGCGTCGTGGTCAGTGCCATGGGTGACACCACCGATGAGCTGATGGACCTCGCGCAGCAGGTCTCGCCGCTGCCGCCGGGGCGGGAGCTCGACATGCTGCTCACCGCTGGTGAGCGCATCTCGATGGCGCTGCTGGCGATGGCGATCCAGAACCTCGGCGCCTCGGCCCGGTCGTTCACCGGCTCGCAGGCCGGCGTGATCACCGACTCGGTGCACGGCAAGGCCCGCATCATCGACGTGACGCCGGGCCGCATCCAGCAGGCGCTGACCGACGGCCACGTCGCGATCGTGGCCGGCTTCCAGGGCGTCAGCCAGGACACCAAGGACATCACCACGCTCGGCCGCGGCGGCTCCGACACCACCGCCGTCGCGCTGGCCGCGGCGCTGGACGCCGAGGTCTGCGAGATCTACACCGACGTCGACGGCGTGTACTCCGCCGACCCGCGGATCGTCCCGAACGCCCGCCAGCTCGCGACGCTGTCGTACGAGGAGATGCTGGAGATGGCCGCCTCGGGCGCCAAGATCCTGCACCTGCGCTGCGTCGAGTACGCCCGCCGCTACGGCGTCCCCGTCGTGGTCCGGTCCTCTTTTTCCAGCAAGCCCGGCACGACGATCACGGGAGAGCCCCCGGTGGAGCAGGCCATCATCAGCGGTGTCGCGCACGACCTCTCGGAGGCGCGGGTCACGGTCGTCGGGGTGCCCGACAAGCCCGGTGAGGCGGCCCGGATCTTCCGCGCCATCGCCGACGCCGAGGTCAACATCGACATGATCGTGCAGAACGTGTCGGGGGCCGCCGGCCGCACCGACATCTCCTTCACGCTGCCCAAGGCCGACCTGGCGACGGCGGTGACCGCGCTCGCCAAGCAGCAGGCGCAGGTGGGCTTCGAGTCGGTGCTGTCCGACGAGCACGTCGGCAAGGTGTCGCTGGTCGGGGCCGGGATGCGCTCGCACCCCGGCGTCTCGGCGACCTTCTTCGAGGCGCTCGCCGAGGCGGCCGTCAACGTCGAGGCCATCAGCACCTCGGAGATCCGGATCTCGGTGGTGTGCCGCGACACCGACGTGCCGGCGGCGGTCAAGGCGGTGCACGAGGCGTTCGAGCTCGGCGCCTCCGAGGAGGCCACCGTGTACGGCGGGACCGGCCGATGACGCGCGTGGGCGTGGTCGGCGCCACCGGTCAGGTCGGCGCCGTGATGCTGCGGCTGCTGCACGAGCGGGGCTTCCCGCTGTCGGAGCTCCGGCTGTTCGCGTCGGCCCGCTCGGCCGGCTCGACGTTGCGCTTCGGCGACCGCGAGATCACGGTCGAGGACGCCGCGACCGCCTCGGTCGACGGCCTGGACATCGCGCTGTTCTCGGCCGGCGGCGGCACCTCCAAGGCGCTCGCCCCGCGCTTCGCCGCGGCCGGCGCCACCGTCATCGACAACTCCTCGGCCTGGCGGATGGACCCGGACGTGCCGCTGGTCGTCAGCGAGGTCAACCCGGAGGCGATCGGCGACGCCCGCAAGGGCATCATCGCCAACCCGAACTGCACGACGATGGCCGCGATGCCGGTGCTCAAGCCGCTGCACGACGAGGCCGGCCTGGTCCGCGTCATCGCCGCGACCTACCAGGCGGTGTCCGGCTCCGGCCTGGCCGGCGTCGAGGAGCTCGACTCGCAGGTCCGCAAGGTCGCCGAGCACGCCACCGCGCTGGTGCACGACGGCGCCTCGGTCACCTTCCCGGAGCCGGTGAAGTACGTCCGCCCGATCGCCTTCAACGTGCTGCCGATGGCCGGTTCGGTCGTCGACGACGGGTCGTTCGAGACCGACGAGGAGCAGAAGCTCCGCAACGAGTCCCGCAAGATCCTCGGCATCCCGGACCTGCGGGTCAGCGGGACCTGCGTGCGGGTACCGGTCTACACCGGCCACTCGCTGTCGCTCAACGTGGAGTTCGGGCAGCCGCTGTCGGTCGCCCGCGCCCTGGAGCTGCTCGGCGCCGCGCCCGGCGTCAAGGTCGTCGACGTGCCGACGCCGCTGGAGGCGGCCGGCGCCGACCCGTCGCTCGTCGGCCGGCTCCGGCAGGACGGGCCCCGTGGCCTCGCGCTGTTCGTGAGCAACGACAACCTCCGCAAGGGCGCCGCCCTCAACGCCGTGCAGATCGCCGAGCTGGTCGCCGGCCGTTGAGCACCCCCGACGACCCGACGCAGGCAGTGCCGGCCGCCGCTGTGATCGGCGGCCGCTACCGGCTGGACAACCTCGTCGGGCGGGGCGGCACCGCCGAGGTCTGGCAGGCCACCGACACCTCGCTGGACCGGGTCGTCGCCCTCAAGCTCGTCACGGTGGCGCACGACGAGTCGAGCGCCCGGGCGGCCGACGAGGCCCGCACCCTGGCCCGGCTGTCGCACCCGTCGCTCGTGCAGGTGTACGACGCCGGCACCGACAGCGCCGGCCGGCCCTGGGTCGTCATGGAGTTCGTCGACGGCGAGACCCTGGCCGACGCCATCCGGCGCGGCCCGCAGCCGGTCCGCCGGATCACCGAGATCGGCATCGCGGTCGCGGACGCCCTGGACCACGTGCACGCGCGGGGCCTGGTGCACCGCGACGTGAAGCCGGCCAACGTCCTCATGGGCCGGGGCGGCAAGTGCAAGCTCACCGACTTCGGCATCGCCCGGCTGGTGGACGCCGCCAAGGTCACCTCCACCGGGCTGATGGTCGGCACCGCGTCCTACCTGGCGCCGGAGCAGGTCGCCGGCGAGCCGGTCGGCCCGGCCACCGACGTCTACGCCCTCGGGCTGGTGCTGCTGGAGGCGCTCACCGGCAAGCGCGAGTACGTGGGCCCGGCCGTCGAGGCCGCGATGGCCCGGCTGCACCGGCCGCCGGCGATCGCCGCGACGCT
>JAOPVD010000211.1 GCA_025966295.1 Frankiales bacterium
GTCGAGGGACTTGTAGCCCTCAGTCGCAATCGCGCTGAAGTGGCAGAAGACGTCGGCGCCGCCGCCGTCCTGGGCGATGAACCCGAAGCCCTTCTCCGCGTTGAACCACTTCACTGTGCCTTCGGCCATGACGATCCCTTTTCTGGTGTACGCGGGCTGCGTGTGCCGCCTGCGGGCTGATGCGATACCGCCGACGGCCCCACCAGAGCGGGGACGCCTGCGACACATGTCCGCAGACGTCCGAAAACGAGCGAGCAAGGCAACGAGCCAACGTCAGCGTAGGCCCCAGAGCGCCCGTGTGGGGGATTCCGGCCCGATGAGTTCTCGCGGGCGTGTTTCAGCTGGCCTGGCTGACGCTCGACATGTTGAAGTCGGGCACCCGTAGCGCCGGCATCCGGGCCCAGGTGAAGTAGTCGCTCCACTCCCGCGGCAGCGTCGGCACGGAGGCGCCCACCTCGGTGATCCGGCCCAGCAGGTCGACCGGGCTCTCGTTCCAGCGGAAGTTGTTCACCGCGCCGACGACCTCGCCGCCCTCCACCAGGTACACCCCGTCCCGGGTCAGGCCGGTGAGCAGCAGGGTCTGCGGGTCCACGACCCGGATGTACCAGAGGCAGGTGAGCAGCAGCCCGCGCTCGGTCGAGGCCACCAGCTCGTCGGTCGTCGCGCCGCCCGCGCCCTCGACGATGAGGTTGTCCACGTACGGCGTCACCGGCGAGCCGGTGGTCCGCGCTGACGCGCGGGTCTGGACCAGCGCCTCCAGCCGGCCGTCCCGGACCCAGTCGGTGGCCGGCAGGTCGAGGCCGTTGTCGAAGACGCTCGTCATCGACGAGGAGCTGCTGGCGACCACGAACGGCCGGACCGCCAGGGCGGGGTCGTGCGGGTCGCTGCGGACGGTGAAGCCCTCCGGCGCCAGCACCTCGCCCACCCGGGTGCCGCCGCCGGGCTTGCTGAAGACCGTCCGCCCCTCGGCGGCGTCCCGGCCCGAGCTGGTCCAGTGCGTGTAGACCAGCAGGTCGGCGACCGCGCTCGGCGGCAGGATCGTCTCGTAGCGCCCGGCCGGCACCTCGACGTACCGCGAGGCCCAGGACAGCCGGCGCCGCAGCTGCGCGTCCAGGCCGGGTACGGCGAGGTCGGACCAGTCACGGGTGTGCTGGCCGACCCAGGACGAGCCGCCCCGGCGGTCGTTCTTCGCCGTCATCTCGACGTAGCCGTGCGGCTGCACGTGCCGCCGGCGCAGGCCGGTGGACGACCCGAGCCAGGTCGTCGTCTGGTCGTGCGTCGCGTACCCGTAGTGCTGCAGGCCGTCGGCCCGGCCGGAGGCGAACGACGCACCGAGATCGGTGGCCAGCGTGGCGAAGACGGACGTCGTCGTGACCTCGGCCGGCTGGCTCCAGTCGGCGTCCTGGCCACCCTCGACGAGCGGGCCGTAGTCCTCGGCGGGTCCGGCCTCGCGGGCGGCCTGCTCGGAGGCCCGCACCAGCCCCGCCAGGTCGTCGAGGACCGACGCGCCGCGCACCCCGACCGACTCGCCGATCACCGAGATGACGACCAGATGCCGCTCGCGCCGCGAGCCGTTGGTGGTGAGGGTGCTGTTGGCCCACCGCAGGTTGACGGTGCTGCTCTCCTGCAGCACCACGACGCAGCCGTCGGCCTGCGACAGCGCCAGGGCCTTTTCGACGATCTCGCTCATCGCCCGGCCTCCCGGACGGTGTTGAGGATGCTGACGCCGCGAAACAGCGCCGACGGGCAGCCGTGCGACACCGCCGCGGTCTGCGACGGCTGGGCCTTGCCGCAGTTGAACGCGCCGCCGAGCACGTAGGTCTGCGGCCCGCCGATCGCCTCCATCGAGCCCCAGAACTCGGTGGTGGTCGCCTGGTAGGCGACGTCCCGGAGCTGGCCGACCAGCCGGCCGGCGCGGATCTCATAGAAGCGCTGGCCGGTGAACTGGAAGTTGTAGCGCTGCATGTCGATCGACCAGCTCTTGTCCCCGACCACGTAGATCCCGCGCTCCACCCCGGCGATCAGCTCCGCCGTGGACGGCCCGCCGGCCAGCGGCTGCAGGGACACGTTGGGCATCCGCTGCACCGGCACCCGGTGCGGGCCGTCGGCAAAGGCGCAGCCGTTGGACCGCGAGACGCCGAGCAGGGCGGCGTTCTGCCGCGCCATCCGGCGGTCCAGCTGGTAGCCGACGAGGACGCCGTCCCGGACCAGGTCCCACTGCTGGGCCGCGACCCCCTCGTCGTCCCAGCCGACGGTGGACAGCCCGTGCGGGGTGTGCCGGTCACCGGTGACGTGCATCAGCGCGGAGCCGTAGCGCAGCGAGCCGAGCTGGTCCGGGGTGGCGAACGAGGTGCCGGCGTACGCGGCCTCGTAGCCGAGGGCGCGGTCGAGCTCGGTGGCGTGGCCGACCGACTCGTGCAGGGTGAGCCAGAGGTTCGAGGGGTCGATGACGAGGTCGTACCGGCCCGGCTCCACGCTGCTGGCCTTGGCCTTCTCCACCAGCCGGTCCGGCAGCTGGCCCAGGTCGTCGTCCCAGTCCCAGCCGCCGGTGAGGTACTCCCAGCCGCGGCCGGCCGGGGGAGCGGTGGTGCGCATCGTCTCGAAGCCGCCGCCGGGGTCGACCCGGGTGCCGGTGATCTGCGGCTGCAGCCGCACCCGCTGCTGGGTGGTGGTGGTGCCGGCCGTGTCGGCGTAGAACTTGCCCTCCAGCGCCTGCTGCAGCGACACGTCGACGTGGTCGACCTGGTCGTGCGCGAGCAGCCGGCGGCTCCACTGCTCGAACAGCGCCACCTTCTCGGCGGTGCCCACCGCGAACGGGTCGATGTCGTAGGCGGAGACCCAGGTGCCGTCGGCGTACACCGGCTCGTCGGCCAGCTCCACCGGCTGGGAGTTCAACGGCCGGGCCGTCTTCGCGACCGCCACCGCCTCGCGGGCCAGCCGGGCCGCCTCGTCGACGGTGACGTCGGCGCTGCTGGCGAACCCCCAGGTGCCGTCGTGCACGACGCGTACGGCGATGCCGACGGTGACGTCGTCCGACAGGCTCTGCAGCCGGGCGTCGCGCAGCGACAGGTCCTGGTGGCGCAGCCGTTCGACCCGCAGGTCGGCGTGCGTCGCCCCGGCGTCGCGGGCCGCCTGCAGCGCGGCGTCGGCGGCGGCGCGCAGCGGGAGGGCGAGGAAGGCGGGGTCGACCGGGTGGCTCACGCGGCCACCCTAGGGCTCAGGCCAGCAGACCGGCGTGCCGCCACAGCTGGGTCGTCGGCCCCCCGATGATGCCGGCCTCGCGGAGGAAGCCGGTGACCCGCTCGGCCATCCACAGCCGGCTCTCGCGGTGCTGCGGGTTGTGCCGGGCCTCGTGCACCGCCCGGTCGCGGTCCAGGCCGACCGCGGTGTAGACGGCCGGGTCCAGGAAGGACTCCACCACGCAGATCGAGGTGATCGCGGTCAGGGTGCGGTGCCACTCCAGCTGTGGGCGCGACAGCCGCGGGACCTGGCGCTCGACCGCGGTGCGGGCATAGGCGACGTGCCGCGCCTCCTCGGTGACGTGGACGCGGGCGACCTGCTGCGCCAACGGCAGCATCCCGGCGGTCTGCATGAGCTCGCGCTGCAGCCGGTCGAGCGTCTCCTCGGCGACGAGCACGCTGGCGAACAGCGCGGGTCCGGCGGCGGTGGTCTTGAACAGCCGGCCGAGCTGGTGGATCGCCTTGCTCGGCCGGTACCGGGCGCCGGGGGCGAGCGCGTCGGCGGCCCGGGCGAACATCACCGAGTGCCGGGTCTCGTCGCCGATCTCGGTGAGGGCGTACTGCACGTGTCGGGTGTGCGGGTCCTGGTCGTAGGCGTACCGCAGCAGCGCCTGCATCAAGATCAGCTCGAACCACAGGCCGACGCTGGAGATGCTCGCGAACTCGTGCCAGGACAGCCGGACCCGCTGCTGCTCGGTCATCTCGGCCCACAGCCGGGTGCCGTACAGCGACACCCGGTGCTCGGGGACGGCCGGCAGCGCGGGGTCGAGGGCGGCGTCCCAGTCGATCTCGGTCCGGGGGTCGCAGGAGCGGGCCGCGCTCGCGCGCAGCAGCCGGCTCGCGACCGTCTCGCGGTCCTGGATCGGCACGTGTCCTCCACCAGTAGGTGGGACGAAGCGTAACGGTTACTTCGTGTCCGGTACACACCTGTGCCTAGGCTGCGGGCCATGACGGACGGGCGCACGACCCGGTGGGCGGGCCACCGCGAGCAGCGCCGGCGCGCCTTCGTCGAGGCGGCGCTCGCCGTCATCGCCCGCGAGGGCCCGACGGCCACCGTCGACCAGATCAGCGCCGAGCTGGCCGTCACCCGCCAGGCGCTGTACCGGCAGTTCGACGACCGGGCCGACCTGGACCGGGCGATCGCGCAGGCGGCGGCCGACCAGCTGGTCACCGCGTTGCTGCCGCACCTGGACCTGACCGGAGACGTCGCGGCCAGCGTGCGGTCGGCCCTGGACGCCTACCTCGACCACGTGCAGACGCACCTGCACCTGTACCGCTTCGTCCGCTCCCACGAGGCCGACCCGGGGGACAGCGCGGTGCGCCGGGTGAAGGACACCGTCGGCTCGCGGGTGGCCGCGCTCGCCCGGGACTACCTGGTGACGACCGGCGCGGCGCCGGTCGAGCTGGCGGACAGCTTCGCGACCGGCGTCGTCGGGATGGCCGACGCCGTCATCGGCCGCTGGCTGGACGAGCCGGGGGCGCTGGCGCGCGCCGACCTGGTCGACCACCTCGTGCTGATGGTGACCGGGACCGTGTCGGCGGCCCTGGCGGCGCGCTCACCGAGTCCGATTGTCTAGTCCGGTACGCGCCCGTGTAGGCACTTAGGACGGTTCTCGTGCGCAACGGGCAAGAAAGGCGGTGCGCCGGACGATGTACCACCCATGGCGTCGTCGGAGCTCGAGCAGTTCGCCCGCGCCCGTCCGGCCAACCAGGCTCCGCTGCTGCCCCTCGACCTGACCGAGACGCTGCAGCTCGTTGCCGACACGATCGTCGGGTCCCTCGGCTTCGAGGTGGCCGTCATCAACCTGGTCGACGACGTCGA
>JAOPVD010000232.1 GCA_025966295.1 Frankiales bacterium
GTGGGCTGAGCCAGGGCGGCGGTGCCGGAGGCGAGGAGGGCGGCGGCGGCCAGCAGGCCGGTGAGACGACGGGACACGGGGGGACTCCTTGCGGGACGAGACGCGGCGGTGTGCGGTTCTTCGACGCGCCCGGGGCCGGTCCCTGCCGGCCGGCGGCGTGATCCGCGTCATCCCCCCGGCAGGACATCGGGCCGCGGCCGTCGAACCCCCGAGGGCAACACCCCCGCAACGCCCTGGAGCCCGCCGTGCTGCCCGTCCGCGCCGTGCTGCGCACCGCCGTCGTCGGCGGCCTCACCGGGGCGCTGGCCCTGTCGGCCGCGTGGGCCGGCGTCGGCCTGGCCCCCACGCCGCCAGTGCCCGTCACCGCACCCGCGATCGGTACGGCGCCTTCCCTGGCCGGGGTCGCCGTCGCGGCGGGCCCCGCCCGGCCGGCAGCCGGGCAGGTGCTGGTCGGGGCGGCCAAGACCTCGATCGCGCCACGGCCCAAGGACCTGGCCAAGCGCTTCCCCGGGGCCCGCTGGGAGACCTCGCCGGCCGAGTGCCGCACGCTGGACCAGCACCAGCTCGCCCGGCTCACCGGCGGGCACGCCGCCGAGCCGCTGGACGGCTTCGCCAGCAACGGCACCCCCTGGCCGGAGAACCCGGACTGCATCTACATGGGCGGCTTCGGGATCGGGCCGATGAACCCGGTCAAGGCCTTCGACACCGTCGACGGGCTGTGGGTCCGATCGCTCGCCCTCAGCGACGGCGCCCAGACCCTCGTCCTCACCGTCATCGACGCCGAGGGCTGGCTGTGGGACTACAAGAGCAAGTGCACGGACTGCGGCGCCAAGCAGATCTCCGAGGCGCTGGCCGCCGACCCGGCGCTCAAGGCACGCGGCGTGACACCGGCGTCGTTCGTGCTGCACGCCACCCACTCGCACTCGGCGCCGGACTTCATCGGCGGCTGGGGCTTCGTGCCCGACTGGTACATGGCGCAGGTCACCGACACCATCAAGGCCACCGCCCGCAAGGCGGTGCTGGCGCTGGAGCCGGCCCGCCTGGAGGTCGGCGAGGTCGAGGCGCGGCGCTTCAACGGAGAGCGCCGGGCCACCTACCGGTCGGCCGAGGAGCAGCAGCTGTCGTGGCTGCGGGCGCGCAGCGCCGACGGCCGGCGGACCCTCGCGACGATGGGGGCCTACGCCGCCCACCCCACCACCCGCGGCACCAACAACGGGGTCGCCAGCCCGGACTGGGTGGGGCCGTTCGAGCGCCGGCTCGAGCAGCGCTTCGGCGGCGTCGGCCTGCACTTCATGACCGGGCTCGGCAACATCCTCGCCTCCGGCGGGACCGCGATCGGCGGCCAGCTCGCCGACCTGGTGCCGCCGGTCGGCCGGGGCCGGCCTGTCACCGGCACCGACCTGCGGCTGGCGCGCACCACCTTCCGCAGCCCGATCACGAACGCGCCGCTGGACGCCCTCGGCACCCCCGGCTTCTTCGACCGGAAGTTCGACGCGCTGGCGGCCGCAGTGGCGGTCGGTGAGAACCCCGATGCCCCGTGCATCTCGGCCGCACCGCAGTCCGTCGAGCTGCCGGTGACGGTGGCCAAGCTGGGCGAGGACCTGGTGCTCACCACCGGGCCGGGCGAGGAGTTCTCCAACCTCACCAACACGATCAAGGAGAAGAACGCCGGCAAGGTGGTGTTCCCGCTGACCCAGGCCAACGACGCGCTCGGGTACCTGCCGCAGTCGTTCGAGCTCAACCCGGTCGGCCAGCAGGGGCTGGGCTTCGCCGCCAGCGGCTACGTCTTTGTGAACTACGAGGACAGCTACGCCATCGACCGCTGCGTCGGCGACGGCGTGCTCGAGACCACCCTGACGGCCCTGGGCAAGCTGAAGTAGCCCGCCCGCGCCAGCACAACTGCACCAGACCGGGGGCGCGCGGGCCCGGACACGCGTCGGGCACGCCTGCGAGCCGCGCGCCGGAGCTCGGTCGTGTGCCGTCGTGCTGGCTCGCGAGGCCGGCCGGGCACAGTGCTGCCGCGTGGTGGGAGGCTGGGGACTCCACCCCCCACCTCCGGGAGCCCGCTCATGACGCAGCCGACCCGCACGCTCGGCGACGGGCTCGTCGTCTCCGCCCAGGGCCTGGGCTGCATGGGGATGAGCGAGTTCTACGGCGAGGGCGACGACACCGAGTCGATCGCGACCATCCACCGGGCGCTCGAGCTCGGCGTCACGTTCCTCGACACCAGCGACATGTACGGGCCGTTCACCAACGAGCAGCTGGTCGGGCGGGCCATCGCGGGCCGCCGCGACGAGGTGCAGCTGGCCACCAAGTTCGGGATCGTCCGCAACGCCGCGGGCGACCGGCTCGGCCTCCGCGGCGACGCCGAGTACGTCCGGCAGTCCTGCGACGCGTCGCTGCAGCGGCTGGCCGTCGACCACCTCGACCTGTACTACCAGCACCGGGTCGACACCCAGGTGCCGATCGAGGAGACGGTCGGTGCGATGGCCGAGCTGGTCGCGGCCGGCAAGGTCCGGCACCTCGGGCTGTCGGAGTGCTCAGCCGACACGCTGCGCCGGGCCGTCGCGGTGCACCCGATCGCGGCGGTGCAGAGCGAGTACAGCCTGTTCAGCCGGGACCTCGAGCGGTCGATGCTGCCGACCATGCGTGAGCTCGGCGTCGGCCTGGTGGCCTACTCCCCGCTGGGCCGCGGGTTCCTCACCGGCGCCATCACCTCCCTTGCCGATCTCGACGAGAGCGACTTCCGGCGGACCTCGCCGCGCTTCGCCCAGCAGGCGCTCGAGGCCAACCTGCAGCTCGTCGAGCGGGTCAAGGCGGTCGCCGCGGCCAAGGGCGTGACGCCGGGCCAGGTGGCCCTGGCCTGGGTGCTGGCCAAGGGCGATGACATCGTGCCGATCCCGGGCACGAAGAGGCGCCGCTACCTGGAGGAGAACGCCGCCGCGACCGCGATCACGCTGACGGCCGACGAACTCCTCCAGCTGGAGCAGCTCGCCGACGCCGTCGTGGGCGACCGCTACGCCGACATGCGACCGCTGGACCGCTAGGGCAGGGCGCGGGGTGGAACTTGGTCCCGGTCAGGACAGGGATAAAGCTCCGGGCGTCAGCGCGGCGCGGCCCGTTCGACGATGCCGGCCAGGTCCAGGCCGCGCGGCAACGTGCCGAACGCGCTGCCCCAGTCGCCGGCCAGGCGAGAGGTGCAGAAGGCGTCCGCGACGGCCGTCGGCGCGTGCCGCACCAGCAGCGATCCCTGCAGCACCAGGGCAAGTCGCTCGACCAGCCGGCGGGCGGTGACCTCGTCGGCCTCCCCCAGGTCCTTCTGCAGGTCGCTGACCGCGGCCGTGATGCGGGCGTCGTCGGCGAGCGCGACCTCGCCGAAGAACGCCTCCACCGACTCGGGCTCGCGGGTCATCGCCCGCAGCACGTCGAGGGCGTTGACGTTGCCGCTGCCCTCCCAGACCGAGTTCAGCGGGGCCTCGCGGTACAGCCGCGGCATCCCGGACTCCTCGACGTAGCCGTTGCCGCCCAGGCACTCCAGCGCCTCGCCGGCGAAGACCGGGGTGCGCTTGGTGACCCAGTACTTCCCGACCGCGACCGCGAGCCGCTTGAAGGCCTGCTCCTGGGCGTCGCCGGCGTGCGCCCGGTCGACCGCCCCGGCCAGCCGGGTCATCAGCGTGGTGGCCGCCTCCGACTCGAGCGCCAGGTCGGCGAGCACGTTCTGCATCAGCGGCTTCTCGACCAGCCGACCGCCGAAGGCGCTGCGGTGACTGGCGTGGTGGACCGCCTGCACCAGCGCCTGCCGCATCAGGGCGGCCGAGCCGATGACGCAGTCGAGCCGGGTCATCGACACCATCTCGATGATGGTGCGGACCCCGCGGCCCTCCTCGCCCACCAGCCAGGCGACGGTGCCGTCGAACTCCGGCTCGGAGGAGGCGTTCGACCGGTTGCCGAGCTTGTCCTTGAGGCGCTGGATCCGGAAGGTGTTGCGCTCGCCGTCCGGCAGCACCCGCGGCACCAGGAAGCAGGACAGCCCGCCCGGCGCCTGCGCCAGCACCAGGAACAGGTCGCACATCGGGGCGCTGGTGAACCACTTGTGGCCGCGCAGCAGGAAGATGCCGTCCCCCGCCGGCGTCGCCGTGGTGGTGTTGGCGCGGACGTCCGAGCCGCCCTGCTTCTCGGTCATGCCCATGCCGGCCAGCAGGCCGCGCTTGGTGGTCGGGGTCCGCAGACCCGGGTCGTAGACCCGGCTGGTCAGCAGCGGCTCGTACATCGCCGCGAGGTCGGGCTGAAGGCGCAGCGCCGGCACCACGGCGCAGGTCATCGAGATCGGGCAGCCGTGGCCGCCCTCGACCTGGCTCCTGGTGTAGAAGCCGGCCGCCCGCGCGACCTGCGCGCCGGGCTGCGCCGAGGCCCACGGCGCCGCGGCCAGGCCCTCCGCGACGGCGACGTCCATGAGCCGGTGCCAGGACGGGTGGAACTCGACCTCGTCGATGCGGTGGCCGTAGCGGTCGTGCGTCTTCAGCACCGGCTCGTTCTCGTTGGCCTCGACGCCCCACTGCTGCGCCTCCGCGGTGCCCGCGCGCCGCCCGAGCCGGTGCAGGTCGTCGAGGTACCAGCGGGCGCCCTCGCGGACGACCCCCTCGAGCAGCGCGGCGTCCTGGGCGACGTCGTGGCCGACCAGCGGCGGCGGCTGGTTCGTGACCTCGTGAGTGGCGGGGGAAGTCGCAGGGTCGAGCAGCGTCATGCGCCACATCCTCCCACTCGCGCCGCGCGGCGTCGTCGTCATCGCTGCTCGGCGCCCTGCAGGTCCGGGACGACGACGTCCCCGGTTGCCAGCCCGCCGCGGGTGGCGTCCATCTGCCGCCAGACCGACCGCCACACGAGCGGGCTCAGGGTGACCGCCAGGTAGACCCCGCCGGCGATGAGCAGCGCCGTCCGCAGGCCGAGGCTCTGCACCGACAGCCCGGCGAGCAGCGCGCCGAGCGGCATGCCGGCCTCCGCACCGGCGGCCGAGACGCCGTACACGCGGCTGCGCAGCGCGGGCGGCACCCGCTCCAACGAGACCGCGGTGAGGATCGGGTTCAGGCAGCCGCACGCCAGTCCGCAGACCAGCAGCGTGACCAGCAGCAGCTCGTACGGCGGATCGCTGGCCACCACGCCGAAGCGCGGCGCCCCGCCGACGAGGAAGGCGACCGTGAACACCGGCCACCGCGGCAGCCGTGGACCCACGATGCCGTAGAGCACGGTGCCGACCAGGGCCCCGAGGCCGAAGACGCCGAACATCGCGCCGAGGGCGACGCTGCTGTCGAGGACGTCGCGGCTGTAGACCGGCAGCAGCACCGAGGCCATGGCCGCGTCGAGCAGGTTGGTGAGCATCACCATCGTGGTGATGCCGAGCAGCAGCCGGTCGGCGCGCAGCCCCTGCAGCCCCTCGCGGAGCTGCCGGGCGTAGCCGTCGTGCTGCGACACCCGCTCGACCGGCACCGCTGGCAGCGCCGCGGCCATGAGGGCGGCGGACAGCAGGAAGGTGGCGGCGTCGAGCAGCAGGACGTGCGCCGGGCCGAGGACGGCGATGAGGGCGCCGGCCAGCGGCGCGCCGAGCATCCGGGCGCCGCGCGACACCCCGTCGTACGCGCTGGTGGCCCGCTCGGTCGGCATCTGGGCGAGCGTCACCAGCCCGGGCAGCAGCACGTGCCGGGCGGTGTCGCCGGGCGCCCGCACCAGGCCGACGAGGCCCACCAGGATGCACAGCTGCCAGAAGTGCAGGCCGACCGAGTCGTGCAGCAGCGGCACCAGCGCGATGCCGACCGCGCTCAGCACGTCGGACAGGACAGCGGCTCGCCGGGCGCCGATCCGGTCGATGAACGGACCGCTCAGGCCGGCGGCCAGTACCAACGGGATGGTCTCGCAGGCGGCCACGATGCCGGTCCGCGCCGCGCTTCCGGTCGTCACCAGCACGAACCACGGCAGCGCGAGCAGCGTCATCGCGGTCCCGCCGATGGAGATCGCGTTGGCGGTCAGCAGCGCGCGCAGCGGCCAGGCCCGCCTCATGGCAGCTCCCGCACCGGGAAGCCCTGCACCTGGAACACCACCGGCTCGTCGCCCTTCCTGGGCGGCCGCCGGTAGCTCTCGACCAGCTGCTCGACCTCGTCGTTGAGCCGCTCGAGCTCGGCCGGCGTCAGCGACAGCTGGAAGTCCGACATGCCACCGGCCGCCCACCAGCGCTTCGGCCAGCTCCGGCCCTCCCGGACCCAGTGCTCGATCCGGCGGGCGTAGTGGTGGGCCACCGTGCCCAGGTAGACGTCGACGGCCTGCTGGGTGGCCGGCTCGTCGTCGAGCTCGGCCACCTCGAGCCGGGTGCTCTGCTGCGCCGCCCGCCACCAGCGCTCACGGCCGTTGCCGCGCGCGGTGTCCTCGACCACGAAGTCGGCGGCGGCGAGCTGGCGCAGGTGGTAGCTGGTGGTGCCGCTGCTCTCGCCCAGCCGCGCCGCCAGGGCGGTCGCGGTCGACGGGCCGTCGGCGCGCAGCACCCCGAGCAGCCGGACGCGCACCGGGTGCGCGAGCGCCTTCAGGCTGGCCGGGGTGAGCAGGTGGGTGCTGCGGTCCATGCGGTCACGGTAGACCGCAGAGACTTCTTTGCAAACAGTTCTTTGCGATCAGCGGCGCTTCACGTCGGGGCGGGCGGCCAGCTCGGCCCACAGGTGCGCGGCGGCCTGCGCGCCCTTGAACAGCATCGGCAGCACCACCCGCTCGTTCGGCGCGTGGATCCGGTCATCGGGCAGACCGACGCCGACGAACAGCACCGGCGCGGCGAGCACGTCCGCGAGGTCCGCCTCCGGGCCGCTGCCGCCCTCCCGGGTGTAGAGCACCTCCTGGCCGAACGCCGCCTCCATCGCCGCGGTGGCGGCCTGCAGCGCAGGCGCGTCGAGCGGGGTGAGGCAGGGCCGCACGCCCGGGCCGCCGAAGGCCACGGTCGCGGTGATGCCGTCCCGGTCGTAGCCGGCGACGTAGTCGGCCATTGCCCGCTGCACCTCCAGCGGCTCCTGGTCGGCGACCAGCCGGAAGCTCACCTTGGCGTGCGCGTCGGTCGGCACGATCGTCTTGTGGCCGGGGCCGGTGTAGCCGCCCCACATGCCGTTCACCTCGGCGGTTGGCCGGGCCCAGACCCGCTCCAGGGTGCTGTAGCCGGCCTCCCCCGCGGTGCCGCGCGACAGCGCGGTCTCGGCGACCCACCTGGCCTCGTCGAAGGGCAGCTTGGCGAACAGCTCCCGCTCCTGGTCCGACAGCGGCACCACCCGGTCGTAGAAGCCGTCGAGCGTGACCCGGCCGTCGGCGTCGTGCAGCCCGGCGAGCAGGTCGGCCATCACCGCGAGCGGGTTGGGCACGGCGCCGCCGAACGAGCCGGAGTGCAGGTCGACGTCCGGCCCGTGCAGGTCGACCTGGCAGTCGGTGAGCCCCCGCATCCCGGTGCAGATCGAGGGCGTGTCGCGGTCGAAGACCGAGGTGTCGCTGACGACCACCACGTCGCAGGCGAGCCGGTCGCGGTGGTCCTCGAGCAGCTGCCGGAAGTGCGGCGAGCCGGACTCCTCCTCGCCCTCCACCACCACCTTCAGCGTCACCGCCGGGCTGCTGCGGCCGGTCGTGGCGAGGTGGGCCTGCAGCCCGAGCAGGTGGAACAGCACCTGGCCCTTGTCGTCGACGGCGCCGCGGGCGAACAGCTCGTCGCCGATGACGGTGGGCTCGAACGGCGGCGTGTTCCAGAGCTCCAGCGGGTCGACGGGCTGGACGTCGTGGTGGCCGTACAGCGTCACCACCGGGGCGTCCGGGTCAGCGCTGGGCCACTCGGCGAAGACCGCCGGCAGCCCGGCCGTCTCCCACACTTCGACGGTCGGGAAGCCGGCCACGCGCAGCCGGTCGGCCAGCCACTCGGCGCTGCGCCGCACCTCGCCGGCGTGCTCCGGACTGGCGCTGATGCTCGGGATCCGGAGCCAGGCGTCCAGGTCGGCCAGGAGCTCGTGCTTGTGGGCGTCGACGTACTGGGCGATATCGGTCACGGTCTTCGACTCTAGGGTCTGCGTCATGCAGGTCACGGTGGGTCCGCACGTCTTCGACGTGGTCGTCGACGGACCGGCGGACGCGCCCGCGGTCCTGCTGCTGCACGGCTTCCCGCAGAGCGCGCACTCCTGGCGCGCGGTGCGGCCGTTCCTCGACGGCTACCGGGTGATCGCGCCCGACCAGCGCGGCTACTCCCCCGGCGCCCGGCCGGCCGGCACCGAGGCCTACCGCCTGCCCGAGCTCGTGGCCGACGCGCTCGGTCTGCTCGATGCCCTGGGCGTGGAGCAGGCGCACGTGGTCGGGCACGACTGGGGCGCCGCGGTGGCCTGGCAGCTCGGCGCCCGGCACAGCCCACGGGTCCGCACCCTGACCACCGTCTCGGTGCCGCACCCGCGCGCGTTCGTCGAGGCGCTGCGGACCGACGCCGACCAGCGGCAGCGCTCGCTCTACATGCGCGAGTTCGCCACCCCCGGGTACGACGCCAGGATGCTGGCCGACGACGCCGCCGGGCTGCGGGGGCTGTTCGGCGGGTCGCTGCCCTCGGTCGACGTGGAGCACCTGGTGGCCCGGGCGCAGCAGCCGGGCGCGCTCGCCGCCTGGCTGCAGTGGTACGCCGCCCAGCGCCTGGAGGACATCGCCGACACCCCGGCGGTCGGGGTGCCGACCCTGCACGTGTGGTCCGACGGCGACGCCGCCCTCGGCCGGGCGGGGGCGCTCGGCACCGCCGCCTGGGTCACCGGGCCGTACCGCTTCGAGGTGCTCGAGGGCGTCTCGCACTGGGTCCCGGAGGAGGCCGCCGACCGGCTCGGCCCGCTGCTGGCCGCGCACCTCGCACGCTGATGCGGCTCGCGACGGCCAACCTCCTGCACGGCCGCGCGCTGCCCGACGACGTGGTCGACCCCGACCGGCTGCGGGCCGCCGCCCGGCTGCTGGACGCCGACGTGCTGGGCCTGCAGGAGGTGGACCGCGAGCAGCCCCGCTCCGGCGGGCTGGACCAGACCGCCGTGGTGGCGGAGGCGCTCGGCGCGGACCACCACCGCTTCGTCGCCGCCCTGTCCGGCAACCCGGGCGTGCAGTGGACCGCGGGCGACCAGCCAGGACCGGCGTACGGGGTCGGGCTGGTGTCCCGGCTGCCGGTGCGGGCCTGGCACGTGCTGCGCATGCCGGCCGCGCCGGCCCGGTGGCCGATGCCGGTGCCGGGCGGCCGCCGGGCCGTCTGGATCCGGGACGAGCCGCGGGTGGTGCTGGCCGCCGAGCTCGACGGCCTGACGGTCGCCACCGCGCACCTGTCGTTCGTGCCCGGCTGGAACGTGCACCAGCTGGGCCGGGTCGTCCGCTGGCTGCGCGGGCTACCGGGACCGCAGGTGCTGCTCGGCGACCTGAACATGCCCCGGCCGGTCGCCACCACGACGAGCGGCTGGACGTCCCTGGTGACGGCCAAGACCTTCCCGGCGCCGGCGCCGCGCCTGCAGATCGACCAGGTGCTGGCCTCGCGGCCGCTCCCGGTGCGGTCCGGCCGGGCGGTGCTGCTGCCCGTGTCGGACCACCGGGCCCTGACCGTCGACCTCTGACCGCACCGTACGGTCATCGACGTGCCCGAGATCCGCGTTGCCCTCCCGTCCGACCACGCCGGTGCCGTCGCGGCGTGGCGGGCCGCCCAGGCCGGCCGCGGG
>JAOPVD010000234.1 GCA_025966295.1 Frankiales bacterium
AGCCTTGGGCAGGTGGACATGGCCCCGGGCGGTGCTCACGTCGAGTACGCGCTGTTCTCGTGGACGTACTCGGCTGTCAGGTCGTTGGTCCAGACCGTGACGGTCTCGCTGCCGGCGTGCAGGTCGATGGTGATCCGGCACTCCCGGCCGGTGAGGTCCACCAGGTCGCGGTCCTCGCCCACTCCCCCGGCCCGGCAGACCAGCACGCCGTTGATGGCGACGTCGAGCTGGTCGGGGTCGAACGCCGCGGCGGTGGTCCCGACGGCGGCCAGCACCCGGCCCCAGTTGGGGTCGTTGCCGTGCAGGGCGCACTTGAGCAGGTTGTTGCGGGCGACCGAGCGGGCCACCTCGAGGGCGTCGGCCTCGGACGCGGCGTGCAGCACCTCGATGGCCACCTCCTTGGAGGCCCCCTCGGCGTCGGCCACCAGCTGCCGGGCGAGGTCGGCGCAGACGGCCGTGACCGCCTCCTGCAGGGCGGCGGTCGGCGGCGTGCTGCCGGAGGCGCCCGAGGCCAGCAGCAGCACGGTGTCGTTGGTGGACTGGCACCCGTCGGAGTCGACCCGGTCGAAGGTGGTGCGGGTGGCCTCGCGCAGCACCGCGTCGAGGGTGGCGCTGTCGGCGACGGCGTCGGTGGTGATGACCACCAGCATGGTGGCCAGCGCCGGCGCCAGCATCCCGGCCCCCTTGGCCATGCCGCCGACGACGAAGCCGTCGCCGTCGGCGGTGGCGGCCTTCGGGACGGTGTCGGTGGTGCAGATCGCCTCGGCGGCCGCCGCGCCGCCGTCGGCATCGAGGCCGGCCGCGGCCTTCTCCACGCCCGGCAGCAGCTTGTCCATCGGGAGCCGGACGCCGATCAGGCCGGTGGAGCAGACCGCGACGGTGGCCGCTCCTGTGCCCAGCGCCGCGGCGGTGGCCTCGGCGGTGGCGTGGGTGTCCTGGAAGCCGGGGGCGCCGGTGCAGGCGTTGGCGCCGCCGGAGTTGAGCACCACGGCCTGCACCCGGCCGCCCCGCAGGACCTGCTCGCTCCAGAGCACCGGCGCGGCCTTGACCCGGTTGCTGGTGAAGACGCCGGCGGCGGCGGCGAGCGGACCGTCGTTGACGACCAGCGCGACGTCCGGCCTGCCGCTGCTCTTCAGGCCGGCGGCGACCCCGGCGGCCCGGAAACCCTGGGCGTACGTGGTGCTCATCTCGGGGCCCCTGCGCCAGCGTGCGCACAGCGAGCGCTCGGGTGGGTGGCGTTCACGGCGCCATCCCCGCCACCGACAGGCCGGCGGCCTCGGGCAGGCCCAGCAGCAGGTTGGCGTTCTGCAGCGCCTGGGCGGCGGCGCCCTTGCCGAGGTTGTCCAGGGCGCTGACCACGACGACCCGCCCGCTGTCCTGGTCGACGGTGGCCTGCAGGTGGCAACTGTTGGAGCCCAGGGTGGCGGCCGTGTGCGGCCAGCGCCCCTCCGGCAGCACGTGCACGAACGGCTCGTCGGCGTAGGCCTGGGCGAGCACCTCCCGCGGGTCCTGCCCGCTGAGCGGCCGGACCGTCACGGTGGCCAGGATCCCGCGCGGCATCGGCGCCAGCATCGGCGTGAAGCTCAGCGAGGTCGCGCCGCTGGCCTGCTTGATCTCGGGCACGTGCTGGTGGCTCCCGACCTTGTACGGCGACAGGTCGCCCATCACCTCGGTGCCCAGCAGGTGCGCCTTGGCGGACCGGCCGGCGCCGCTGGTGCCGCTGGCGGCGACCACCACCACGTCCGCCGGGTCGGCCAGCCCGGCCGCCACGAGCGGGGCCAGCGCCAGGATGGTCGCGGCGGCGTAGCAGCCGGTGTTGGCGACCCGGGTGCTCTGCGCGATGAGGGCCCGCTGGCCGGGCAGCTCCGGGAGCCCGTAGGTCCACGTGCCGGCGTGCTTCCCGCCGTACCAGCGCTGCCAGGCGGCGGCGTCCGCGAGCCGGTGGTCGGCGCCGAGGTCGACCACCTTCACCGCGGCCGGCAGCTGCGCGGCCAGGGCGCCGGACTCGCCGTGCGGCAGCGCCAGGAACACCACCTCGGCGTCGGCGAGCGCCTCGGCCGTGGTGGCAGCGAACACCCGGTCGGCCAGCTGTGGCAGGTGCGGGTGCAGGTCAGTGACCGGCGCACCCGCGGACGCGCCGGCGCACAGCGCGCCCAGCTCCAGGTCCGGGTGCTGCAGCAGCAACCGCAGCAGCTCGCCGCCTGCGTAGCCGCTCGCGCCCGCGACCGCTGCCCTCATGCCCATGCGACGACCATACACGAGCCTGCATGAGTATGCAGCCCGGATTTCTCCGGGGGTCAGTCCGGGAAGGGAACCAGGCGCAGGGTGCCGGACTCCGCGCTCCCCTGGGCCGCCCGGCCGAGGTGGTCGCGGACGTGGAGGTACTTGCCGGACAGCTGGTCGTGCCGTCCGCTGGCGAGCTCGAGCACCAGCGCCGCGCACTCCTCCGGCGGCCGGCCGACCTGCTTGGCCCGGCCAGCCATCTCCGGATAGTGCGTCAGGAAGCCGGCGGGGAACTCGCTCAGGTCCGTGTCGACGAGCCCCGGGCTGATGGCGAACACCGCCACGCCGGTGCCGCTCAGCTCGCCGGCGACCGAGTCGACCAGCCGCTGGACGGCGGCCTTCGAGGCGGCGTACGCCGAGCCCCAGGGGGTCGGCTGCACGCCGAGCCCGCTGCCCATCACGACCACCCGGCCGCGGCGGCGCTCGACCATGTCGCCCAGGACGGCGTGCAGCAGCAGCGCCGGGCCGCGCAGGTTGACCTCGGTGTCGGCCCACCAGTCCGCCGGATCGCTCTCCCAGATCGGGCCGCCGGCGGTGAAGCGGCCGGCGTTGGCGACCACCAGGTCGAGGTCGCCGAGCTCCCGGGCCGCCCGTACCGCCGCCCGGACGGCCTCCGGGTCGGTGGCGTCGCCAGCGACGGCGAGGGCCGCGTCCCCCTGTCCGACCGCCTCGTCCAGGGACGCGGGGGTGCGGCCGGTGACGACGACGGTCCAGCCGGCGCGGGTCAGCTCACGGGCGAGGGTGCGGCCGATGCCGCGCCCGCCGCCGGTGACCAGCGCGACGCTCATGTGCCCCGGAGGACGGCGCCGTGGTCGGCCGCCGCCCTCGCCACCGCGGCGTCGCGGGCCGCGAGCACCTCGGCGTCGGTCAGGGTGCGGTCGGGCGCCCGGAACCGCAGCGCGTAGGCGAGCGACTTGCGGCCCTCCCCCACCTGCGGGCCGGTGAAGACGTCGAACAGCCCCATCGCCTCCAGCAGCTCGCCGGCTCCGGCGCGCAGCGAGCGCTCCACGTCGCCGGCGAGCACCTCGTCGGCGACCACCAGCGCGACGTCCACCGAGCTGGGCGGGTACGACGAGACGACCGGCGCCGGCACCGGGCCCCTGGCCGCGGCCGCAGCCACCAGCCGGTCGAGGTCGACCTCACCGGCCACCGTGCGGGCCGGCAGCCCGAGCCGGGTCACGACCCGCGGGTGCAGCTCGCCGGCGGTGCCGACCGGCTCGCCGTCGAGCAGCAGCACGGCGCACCGGCCGGGGTGGTACGGCGCCTCCTGGCCGCGCTGCACCGTCAGCTCCAGGCCCAGGGCCCGGCCGGTGACGACCAGCGCCTCGACCGCCTCGCCGACCTGGGCGCGCCGGCCGGCGAGCACCAGCCCGGCGTGCCGGGGCTGCGCCGGCAGCGCCGCGTCGAGCGCGGCGAGCTGCTCGTCGGACGGCCGCTGGCTGGTCTTGGGCACCTCGGCGGCCGGCTCGCCGGCACCGCGGAACACCGACCCGGTCTCGTACAGCGCCACGTCCGGCAGCCCGCGGCCGACGTTGCGCAGCAGCGCGGTCAGCAGCCCGGGGAGCAGCGCCGGGCGCAGCAGCGCCTCCTCCTCCGACAGCGGGTTGAGCAGCCGCGGCGGCGCGTGCCCGCTGAGCCCGAGGCCGTCGACGAGCGGCTCGCCGACGAACGGCGGGGTCACCACCTCGACCAGCCCGGCCGCGGCCAGCGCCCGCGACGCCGTCCGGCGCAGCCGCTGGCTCTCGGTCAGGCCGCGGCCGGCCGGAGCCGTCGGTAGCGCGACCGGGACGGTGTCGTAGCCCTCGAGCCGGATGACCTCCTCGACGAGCTCGGCGGCGCCGGTGAGGTCCGGGCGCCACGACGGCGGGGTCACCAGCAGGACGCCGTCGCCCTCGACCTGGCAGCCGACCTCGACGAGCCGACGCCGCACGACGGCCGGCTCGTAGGTGCGGCCGGCGACCTGGCCCGGCTTGCCGACCGGCAGCCGCAGCTGCGGGCGCGGGGTCCGCTGGTCGACGTCGCTGACCGGCCCGGCGGTGGCCCCGCCCAGCTCGACGAGCAGCCGGACCGCGGCCTCCGCGGCGGCCGGCGCCAGGTCGTGGTCGACGCCACGCTCGAAGCGCTTGCTGGCCTCGCTCGGCAGCCGGTGCCGCCGGGCGGTGCGCGTGACCGACGACGGCTCGAAGTGCGCCGACTCCAGCAGGATGGTGGTGGTGGTGTCCGAGATCTCGGTGGCGGCGCCGCCCATCACGCCGGCCAGCGCGACCGGACCGGAGTCGTCGGTGATGACAAGGTCGCCGGGGTGCAGCGCCCGGTCCTGGCCGTCCAGGGTGGCGAGCCGCTCCCCCGCCCTGGCGCGCCGGACCACGACCGGGCCCTGCAGGGTCGCCAGGTCGAAGGCGTGCAGCGGCTGGCCGAGCTCGAGCATCACGTGGTTGGTGACGTCGACGGCGAGCGAGATCGGCCGCATGCCGGCGAGGACCAGGCGGCGCTGCAGCCAGGCCGGCGACGGCACCGCCGGGTCGAAGCCGGTGATGGTGCGGGCGACGTAGCGGTCGCAGCCCGGGTCGTCGAGGCGCACCTCGTAGCCGCCGTCCGCGGCCGGCACCGGCAGCAGAGCCGGGTCCTCGAACGGCACCCCGAAGGCGGTGGCCGCCTCCCGGGCGACGCCGCGCACCGACAGCGTGTAGCCGCGGTCCGGGGTGACCGCGATGTCGAGCACCTCGTCGCGCAGCTGCAGCAGCGCGACCACGTCGGCGCCCAGCGGGCTGCCCTCGGGCAGCACCAGGATGCCGGCGGAGTCGTCCGCCATCCCCAGCTCGGCCTCGCTGCAGATCATCCCGTCGGAGATCCGGCCGTAGGTCTTGCGGGTGGCGATCTCGAAGCCGCCGGGGAGCGAGGCGCCGGGCACAGCGAACGGCACCAGGTCGCCGACCGCGAAGTTGGTGGCGCCGCAGACGACCTCGTGCACCGCGGCGCCGACATCCACGTGGCAGTAGCGGATCGGCTTCTTGTGGCCCTCGAGCAGTTCGACGTCGAGCACCCGCCCCACGACGACGCCCGTGACGTCCTCGCCGTACCGGTGGACCTGCTCGACCTCGAGGCCGGCGCGGAGGAGCGCCTCGGCGACCTCCTCGGCGGACGCGGTGAGCTGCGGCACGAAGGTCCGCAGCCAGGACAGGGGGACGCGCACCTCAGGCCTCCGTGCCGAACGCCAGCGTGAAGCGCTGGTCGCCCTCGTACAGGTCGCGGATGTCGGTGATGCCGTGCCGGAACATCAGGGTCCGGTCCAGCCCCATCCCGAACGCGAAGCCGCTGTAGCGCTCCGGGTCGACGCCGCAGGCCACCAGCACGGCCGGGTTCACCATGCCGCAGCCGCCGACCTCGATCCAGCCCTCGTTGGAGCAGACCCGGCAGGGCTGCAGCTCCGCCTCCCCGCGGCAGGCGAAGCACTGGATGTCGAGCTCCGCGGACGGCTCGGTGAACGGGAAGTACGACGGCCGCAGCCGGCTCGCCAGGTGCGAGCCGAACATGGCTTCGGCGTAGGCCTCGAGGGTGCCGCGCAGGTGCGCCATGGTGATGCCCTCGTCGACGCACAACCCCTCGACCTGGCCGAAGACCGGCGAGTGGGTGGCGTCGAGCGCGTCGTTGCGGAAGACCCGTCCGGGCGCGACGACGTAGCAGGGCAGGCCGCGGGCCAGCAGCGAGCGGATCTGGACCGGGCTGGTCTGGGTCCGCAGCACCACCTGGGAGCCCTCCGGCGCCAGCCACAGGGTGTCCTGCATCTCCCGGGCCGGGTGGTCGGCCGGCATGTTGAGGGCGTCGAAGTTGAACCACTCGTGCTCGACCTCGGGGCCCTCGGCGACCTCCCAGCCCATCGCCACGAAGACGTCGGCGATCCGCTCCTGGATCGTGGTGAGCGGGTGCCGGGAGCCCTGCGGGACGGTGCCCGGCAGCAGCGACACGTCGACCCGCTCCTCGACGAGGACGCGGGCGTCGCGCTCGTCCTCGAGCTCGGCCTTGCGCTGCTCGAAGGCGGTGTCGAGGGTGCGCCGCACCTGGTTGACGCGCCGGCCGGCCTCGCCCTTGGCGGCGGGCGGCAGGACGCCGATCTCGCGGTTGGCCAACGAGACGGGGGCGTTACCGCCGAGGTGGGCGGTCTTGGCCAGGGCCAGCTCGTCCAGCCCGGTGGCCGCGGCGAACGCGGCGAGGCCGGCGTCACGGGCAGCCTCGAGCTGCGCGGGGTCGAGCAGGGCGACCTGCTTCGGGTCGTAGTCGGGCGCGGACACGTTGCTCCAGTTCACGGGGTCGGGCGCAAGCCTAGTGAGAGGGACCGGGGCGCCCGCCGGGCTGCCTACGCGTCGTACGGCGCAGCACCGGCGGGCAGCACGAAGCGGAACCGCGCGCCGCCGCTGGCGGCCCGCCCGACCTCGACGCTGCCGCCGTGGGCCTCGACGAGGCCCTTCACGATGTACAGCCCCAGACCGGTGCCCCGGCCGCGGTTGCCCCGCCAGAACCGGGTGAACACGCGCGCCGCCGTCTCCGGCGGGATGCCCTCGCCCTCGTCCTCGACGAGGACCTCGGCGCCGCCGTCGTACGGCGCCACCGTGACGGTCACCGTCCCCTCGCCGTGCCGCAGAGCGTTCTCCACCAGGTTGCCGACGACCTGGTCGATCTTGTCGGGGTCGGCCCAGATTTCCGGCAGCTCGCCGTCGAGGCGCACCACGAACCGGTCCTCCGGCTCGCCGCCGGCGACCCGGCCGGCCACCGCCTTGCGGGCGGCCGCGGGCAGGTCGATGACCTGCTTGCGCATCTCCAGCCGGCCTGCGTCGATGCGGCTGACGTCCAGCAGCTCGGTGAGCAGCCGGGTGACCCGGTCGGCGTCGGCGTTGACGGTCTGCAGCATGAGCTGCTTCTGCTCGTCGTTGAAGCGGTCCCACTTGGCCAGCAGGGTCGCGGTGAAGCCCTTGACGCTGGTGAGCGGGGACCGCAGCTCGTGGGCCACGGTCGAGACCAGGTCGGCCCGGCTGCGGTCGGTGCGCTCCCGGGCCCGGTTGTCGCGAAGCACCAGGACGACGCGCTGCAGCCGGCGGTCGGCGCCCCGGACGTAGGAGGCGGTGACGAGCAGCTCGCGGCCCTGGAGCGGGCCGGCGCTGACCTGCAGCCGGCGCTCGGGCTGCCGGGTGCGGGTGTCGAGGCCGTCGAAGGGCCGGCTGCACTCCCACCAGTCGCGGTTCTGCTCGTCGACGAGCGGCAGCACCGCGCGCAGGTCGCGGCCGACGACCGCGTCGGCGCTGGTGGCGAGGATCCGCGCGGCGGCCGGGTTGACGAGCTGCACCGAGCCGGCCGCGTCCACCACGAGCACGCCGTCGGGCAGGTCGTCGTACGCGGTCTTGTCCAGACTCACTGGCGGCCTCCCTTCGGCGGACGTCACTCTAGGGCGCGCTGCGCCCGTTCGGACGCGTAGAGGCACACGGCGGCGGCCGTGGCGAGGTTGAGCGACTCGGCCCGGCCGCGCAGCGGGATGCGCACCCGCCGGTCCGCGGCAGCGAGCACCGCCGCCGGCAGGCCGTGCGCCTCGGTCCCGAACAGCCAGGCCGTCGGGGCGGCGAGCCCGCCGGCGTCGGCCAGGTCGTCGAGGTCGTCCTCGCCCTCGCCGCTCGTCGCCAGCACCTGCACCCCGGTACG
>JAOPVD010000251.1 GCA_025966295.1 Frankiales bacterium
CGCCTTGGCGAGCTCGATGACCGGCACGGGGCAGGCCCGGCCGAGACAGTCGATCGTCTTCATAGGTCTTGTACGCCGGCATCGCGGCGCAGGTCGGCGACGACGCGGGGGAGGACCTGGAGAAAGCGTTCGACGTCGTCCTCGGTCGTGTCTCGAGACAGCGACACCCGCACGTTGCCGTGGGTGAGCGCCCCCATCGCCACCAGCACGTGCGAGGGCTCCAGCGCCGACGAGGTGCACGACGAGCCGCTGTTGACCTCGAAGCCCTCGGCGTCGAGCGCCCGCACCAGCTGCTCGCCGTCGACGTACAGGCAGGAGAAGGTCACCAGGTGGGGGAGCCGGTCCACCGGGTCACCGACCACCTCGACGTCCGGGATGGTGGCGGCCGCGCTCCGGATCCGGTCGACCAGCGCCCGGAGGCGGGCGTCCTCGACGGCCGACTCGGCGACCGCGGCCTGGAGCGCCACGGCGGCGGCCAGGACCGACGGGAGCGGGACCGCGCCGGGGGCGCGGCCGAGCTCGTGCTCGTCCTCCGGCCAGCCCGGCCGGAACCGCACCCCGGTGCGGACCGCCAGCACGCCCAGCACCGGACCGCCCCACTTGTGGGCCGAACCGGCCAGCAGCGACCAGCCGGCCGGCACCGGCGCGCGGCCGAGCAGCTGCGCCGCGTCGACCAGCAGCGGCACGTCGCGGAGCCGGGCGGCGACCTGCTCGACGGGCTGCACCGTGCCGACCTCGTGCGAGGCCGCGATCAGGCAGGCCAGGGCGGTGTCGGGCCGGACGGCGGCGACGAACTCGTCCACGTCGACCCGGCCGAGCCGGTCGACAGGCACCGACTGCGCCCGGTGCTCCGCGGCGGCGTGCAGGACGGCGGAGTGCTCGATGGCGCTGTGCACCACGTGCGGCCCGACCCGCGCCCGGCCGGCGACGGCGCCCCGGACGCCGGCGTACAGGGCAGCGGTGCCGTTGGCCACGAAGCTCAGCTCGTCGGGCCGGGCACCGAGCACGTCGGCCACGGCCGCGCGGGCGCCGTCGAGCAGCTGCCGGGCCCGGCGGCCGCTGGCGTACAGCCGCCCAGGGTCGGCCCAGCCGTCGTCGAGGGCCGCCAGCAGCGCCTCCCGGGCGGCCGGGTGCAGCGGCAGCCCGGACGCGCTGTCGAGAGGGGTGCGCAGGCTCACAGCAGGAACGTAGGACACGACACCCCTCAGCAGGATGGCCGAGGGGCTCTGCGATAACCTCGCGGACGCTTGTTGAAGCACCTGCCACACGCTCGTCCGACGAAGGGTCCAGAGGTTGAGAACCTCCTCCTCGAAGGCGGTCCGGCTCACGCTGGCCGCCTGCGCCACCGCGCTGCTCACCAGCGGCTGCACGGGGCGCGAGGCCTATGAGAATGCCTTTGGCCTTGGTTGGCCCAAGCCGAAGTCCGAGCAGGCCGAGACCATGTACGAGGTGTGGCTGGGGTCGGTGGCTGCGGCCGCCGCCGTCGGTCTCGCCATGTACGTGCTGATCGCCTGGACCGTCATCCGGGACCGCAAGAAGTCGGAGGAGCTGCCCCGTCAGGTGCGCTACAACCTCCCGATCGAGGTCCTGTACACGGTCGTGCCGTTCGTCATCATCGCCGTGCTGTTCTTCTACACGGCGGTGGCGGAGAACAAGGTGAACAAGCTCTCCAAGAACCCGGACGTGCGCATCGGCGTCGTCGGTTTCCAGTGGAACTGGCAGTTCATCCACCTCAACGACAAGGTCCAGGTCACCGGCTCACCGGAGGAGGGCCACATGGCCACCCTGATGCTGCCGGTGAACAAGCGGGTGCAGTTCATCGAGACCTCGCCGGATGTCATCCACTCCTTCTGGGTGCCGGACTTCCTGTTCAAGCGGGACGTGATCCCGGGGCGCTACAACGCCTTCGAGATCAAGCCCACCCAGATCGGTACCTACACCGGTCGCTGCGCGGAGCTGTGCGGTGAGAAGCACGACCGCATGAACTTCACGGTCAAGGTGGTGTCGCAGGGGGACTACGACGCCTACATCGCCCGCCTGAAGCAAGACCCGAACGCGGCCCCCAACGCGATGAGCGCAGCAATCCCGACCGGAGACAACTGACGTGACCCTGATCTCTGACGCCGCCCCGCCGATCGCGAACCGGCGACCGAGCCCCGGTGCCGGGTCGAAGTTCGTCAAGGTCCTGACGACGACCGATCACAAGGTCATCGGCCTGCTCTACCTCTGCACGGCCTTCGGCTTCTTCATCTTCTCGGGCCTGCTGGCCGAGATCATGCGCATCGAGCTGGCCCGGCCGGGCCTGCAGGTCGTGTCGCAGGAGCAGTACAACTCGCTGTTCACGATGCACGGCTCGATCATGATGTTCCTGGTGGCCCCGCCCCTGGCGTTCGGCTTCACCAACTTCATCATGCCGCTGCAGATCGGCGCGCCGGACATGAGCTTCCCGCGCCTGAACGCCTTCTCGTACTGGCTGTACCTGTTCGGTGGGCTCACCGTCGTCGCCGGCTTCCTCACCCCCAGCGGCGCCGCGTCGTTCGGCTGGTTCGCCTACGCGCCGCTCAACGACATCATCCACTCGCCGAACATCGGCTCCGACCTCTGGATCGTCGGCCTGATCACCTCGGGCCTCGGCACCATCCTCGGGTCCGTCAACTTCATCACCACGATCCTGACGCTGCGGGCCCCCGGCATGACGATGTTCCGGATGCCGATCTTCACCTGGAACATGCTCGTCACGAGCATCCTGGTGCTGATGGCCTTCCCGGTCCTCACCGCCGCGTTCTTCGCCCTCGAGGCGGACCGGCACCTCGGGGCGCACATCTACGACGTCGGCACCGGCGGCGCGATCCTCTGGCAGCACCTGTTCTGGTTCTTCGGCCATCCAGAGGTGTACATCGTCGCGCTGCCGTTCTTCGGCGTGGTGTCGGAGATCATCCCGGTCTTCAGCCGCAAGCCGATGTTCGGCTACAAGGGCCTGGTGTTCGCCACCATCGGCATCGGCGCGCTGTCGATGACGGTGTGGGCGCACCACATGTTCGCCACCGGCGCGGTGCTGCTGCCGTTCTTCAGCTTCCTGTCGTTCCTGATCGCGGTGCCGACGGGTGTGAAGTTCTTCAACTGGATCGGCACCATGTGGCGCGGCCAGCTGACCTTCGAGACCCCGATGCTGTTCTGCATCGGCTTCCTGGTCACGTTCCTGCTCGGTGGTCTGACCGGGGTGCTGCTGGCCAGCCCGCCGATCGACTTCCACGTCTCCGACACCTACTTCGTCGTGGCGCACTTCCACTACGTGGTGTTCGGGACTGCGATCTTCGGGTTCTTCGCCGGCGTCTACTTCTGGTTCCCGAAGATGACCGGCCGGATGATGAACGACCGGCTGGGCAAGGTGCACTTCTGGACGCTGTTCATCGGCTTCCACCTCACCTTCGCGGTGCAGCACTGGCTGGGCGACGAGGGCATGCCGCGCCGGGTGGCCGACTACAAGGCCAGCGACGGCTTCACGACGCTGAACACGGTGTCGAGCATCGGGGCCGTCATGCTTGCGCTGTCGACGCTGCCGTTCATCTACAACGTGTTCGTCAGCTACACCCGTGGCGAGAAGGCCATCGGGGACGACCCGTGGGGCTTCGGCAACTCCCTGGAGTGGGCGACGTCCTGCCCGCCGCCGCGGCACAACTTCGTGACGATGCCGCGGATCCGGTCCGAGCGTCCCGCGTTCGACCTGCACTACCCCGCGGCCGCCGGTCGCGTCGACATGCACGCCACTCCGGAGCTGAGGTAGTCCGATGAAGGTCGAAGGCCTGCTCTTCACGTTCCTGTCGCTGTTCTTCCTCGTCAGCGCGGGGGTCTACTGGCTGGTGTCCCGTGACCCCACGGGCTTCACCTGCCTGCTGCTGTCGGGTGGCCTGGCGTTCATCATCGGCTACTACGTGCTGTTCACCGCCCGGCGGATGGACGAGCGCCCGGAGGACCGCGCGGACGCCGAGATCGCCGAGGGCGCCGGCGAGGTCGGGTTCTTCGCGCCGCACTCGTGGTGGCCGATGATCCTCGCCGCCACCTTTACCCTCACGACGCTCGGGCTGGTCTTCGGGACGTTCCTGCTGCTGATCGGCTTCGTCGCGGTGATCGTGGCGGCGTACGGCTTCGTCTTCGAGTACTACCTCGGGGTCAACCGCACGCAGGGCTTCACGCTGTCGGCGGTGGAGGCGATGGGGGAGACCCCGACCAGCACCACCAAGTTCCTGGGCGAGCAGCACTAACCACCTGCACCTGTCGAAGGCCGGTCCCGCATGTCGGGGCCGGTCTTCGTCGTTGTTCAGCCGTAGCCGCCGTACCCGCCGCCGCCGCTGCTGGGCGAGCCGGTCGCAGCCGCGGTACCGGTCGGGCCGATGCTGCCGGCCATGCCGCTCGCGGCGTGGTCCTCGCAGACGAAGACGAGGCGACCGCTGGCCGGCACCGTCAGGCGGACCCGCGTGGTGGCACCGGTCGCCAGGTCGGCGTTCACGTGCTGGGCGTCCTGTCGCACGTTGTGCTCGGTCGTCCCGACGTTGTGGACCACCAGCGTGAGCACCTGGCCCGGCCGGGCCACGATGCTCGACGGGCTGAACAGGTAGTCCTTGGCGTCGACGGCCACCTCCGACAGCGCCGTCGCGTCCTTGGTGCCGCCGTCGGTGACGAGCACCAGCGCGGCAGCAGACGCCACCGAGGGGTGGCCCGCATGCCCGTAGTGTCGCGCGCCCGGCCGCCGCTGGCGAGTGTTCGCCGAGGCAGGAGCGGGGACCCTGGTGGCGAAGAAGGCACAGCTGCCCCGGGAGGCCCTGTGAAGATCCGTCGTGCCTGCGTCGCTGCCGTGCTGCTGGTGGGAAGCGGGCTGACGAGCTCGGCCACGGCCGGTCCCGGCCAGCTGCCGGTCGGACAGGGCGGTCGAGCCAGCGCCAACGTGCGGCTGCTGGCGAACGTCCCGACCGGCACCGGCACGGGCGGAGCCTTCCTCGGCACGACGTACTTCCAGACCTCGGCCGACACGGTGTGGTTCTCGGCGCTCTCGACGCAGGCCGTCACCGGCGGCCTGCTGGCCTTCGACGCCAGCCGACCCGAGCAACCGGTCCCCGTCGGCTCGTTGCCCATCCCGCACCACGAGAACGAGGACCTCACGCTCTCGGCCCGGCGCAAGCTCGCCGTCATCAGCCAGCAGCCCTACCGCGCCAACCCGCTCAGCACCGCGAGCCCCTTCCTGCCGGGCCGGCAGTTCCTCGTCGATGTGGCGGTGCCCTCCGCGCTGCGCCTCGTCAGCGTCGTCGAGACACCGGCCACCGTGGGGACGCGCGCGGACGGTCGGACGCTCGCCGGCCCCGGCCACACGACCACGTTGGTGGGAGGCGACCGGTACCTGTGGGTGTCGGGGGCGCGCAACGGCGGCATCTACGTCATCGACATCGCGGACCCGGCCGCGCCCAAGGCCCTCGGGTACTTCCTGTCGCCGGCCGGACGGGCCTACGGCCCCTTCACCCCCGGTGTGGTCCACGACGTCGACGTCGACCGGTACGGCGACGTCTGGCTGACCGGCTCCGGCGGCACCGCGGTCTACCGGCTGTCCACCAACCCGCTCAAGCCGACGCTGGTCGCCAGCATCTGGCCGTCGGACAACGCCCGTGCCCAGCAGCTGCTCCACCACGGCTCGCAGCGGCTCGACAGGGACCACGTCCTCATCACCGAGGAGGACTACGAGGCCGGCTGTGACAGCGCCGACCACCA
>JAOPVD010000272.1 GCA_025966295.1 Frankiales bacterium
GTCGCCCGGCACCTGGACCGAGCGCTGGCGGTCGCCCGCCGCCCGACGGCCGCCCGGCTGCCGAGCACCGACCAGGGCCTGCCCACGAGCCTGACCGTGGTGGGCGCCGCGCAGGAGCAGGCCGCGCAGGCGGTGCCGCTGCGGCTGACCGGCTCGCTGCGCCTGCTCGGCACGGCGGGGTCGGTGTCCGGCCCGACCGTCACGGCCACGCCGGACGGCGGCACCTTCGAGGGCACGCTGGGCGGGAGCACGCCGGGCAACGGGAACGCGGCGGTGACCTTCACCGCCCAGAGCGCCGGGGCCGGCACGCTGGCGCTGGACCTCACCGCGGTCGGCGCCCTCAACGCCCAGGAGCTCGCGCCGCCGAGCGGCTTCTCCAGCTGGGCCGGCTGGGCCGCCGCCGGGCCGCCTCTCGGCGAGCGCCGGCAGGCCCTCGACCTGCTCGTCGCGGTCGCCGCTACCGGGGCCCGGCAGTCCTCCTACAGCCCCTACCTCGGTGCCGACCTCACCGGCACCGGGTCGACCACGTTCCGGTACGCCTTCGCGCCGCCGCCGACGGAGCTCGCCGGGCGGCCGGCGCTGCAGCCCAAGTGGGGCGCCATCGCGCTGGCCGGCCTGGCGTTGCTGCTCCTGCTCCTCAACGGCGCCCTGCTCTGGCGGCGCGCCTAGGCCTGTGCCGAGAGCGCCGTGGATCAGCCGACGAGGTCGACGTACAGCTGGTGCGCCGTCTCGCGGCCGTCTGGGGTGTAGCCGAGGTCGAGCTTGCGCTCCCCCAGCGTGAAGCCGCGGGCGGCCGCCCAGTCGTACACGCGCTGGAAGCCGTCGGTGATGCCGCTGACCGGGCCGGTGACGTCGTGCCGGACGAACCGGCCGGCCGGGAGCAGTGCCGCGGTCATCCCGGCCGGCGGGGTGATCGGCGCGGCGAGCAGCACCCCGACGGTCTCGCGGTAGCGGCCGCCGCCGAGGTGCTCGCTGGCCTCGGCGAAGCGGCCCTCGACCGCGGCCGGGAGCTCGTGCGCCCGGGCGAACAGCTCCCGCCGCCACGCGGCCGGCACCGCCGTCCCCAGCTCGTCGAACGGGGCCACCACCTCGAGCCCCAACACCACCGCATCCGGCCGGTCCACGATCTCCACGGCGGACACCCTAGGGAACGGGGGCCACCAGGTGCGGGCCGTTGTTGCGGACGTTGCCGACGTCCTTCCCGACCGGCCAGGCGTCCAGCACGCCCGGCGTGCCGGGCACCAGCAGGCCGTCCCCCGGATCGGGCACCTCCGGGTCCAGCCAGCGCGCCCACTGGTCGCGCGGCACCAGCAGCGGTGTGCGGTCGTGGATCTCGCCGAGCTCGTCCGGGGCCGTCGTGGTGATCACCGTGCAGGTCGAAAGCCAGTCCCCGTCGGACGACTTCCAGTGCTCGTACAGGCCGGCCATCGCCAGCGGCGCGCCGTCCCTGTCGGCGAGGAAGTAGGGCTGCTTGGCGGCGCCCTCGGGCTTCCACTCGTAGTAGCCGTCCGCCGGCACCAGGCAGCGCCGGGTGGCATAGGCCTTGCGGAACGCCGGCTTGTCCTTCACCGACTCCATCCGGGCGTTGATCATCCGGGCCGCGCCCTTGGCGTCCGACGACCACGACGGCACCAGCCCCCAGCGCAGCACCCGCAGCTGCCGGCCGGACGGCCGCTGCACCACGGCGTACACCGGGTCGGTCGGCGCGACGTTCCAGGACGGCTCCAGCACCTGCTCAGGCGGCTGCTCGACCTCGAAGTAGGTGACGAGGTCGTCGGGGCGCCTGCTCGAGGCGTAGCGGCCGCACACCTACTGCGGCACCTCGGGCAGGTTGGTGGAGAGCTTGTCGTCCCGCTTCGGGTAGAAGCGCATGTCCCGGAACTGCGCGAAGTACATGTCGTCCGGGCTGACGCCCTCGCGGTCGTCCGGGCCGTAGCCGCGCTCGTCGCCGTTGGCGCCGGTGACGGTGACGGCCTGCAGCGCGGCGAAGACCTTGGCGCGGTCGGTGCTGCCGGCCCGCTCGAGGGCCGCGGCCACCAGCTTCACCGCGTCGTACGGGTAGGTCGACCAGTCCGGCGGCATGACGACCTCCTTCCCGCCGGAGCGCACCCCGATCCTGTCCGGGCCGTACTTCGCCTCGTAGTCCTCGCGGTAGGCGGCGAACGGCGCACCGCCGGCCTCGCTCGTGATGCGGAACGACACGAAACTCAGGCCGTCCACCCAGGCCGGCTTGTCGGCCAGCCGCTGCCGCAGCAGCGGGTCCGCCCCGGCCGGGCCGCTGTAGACCGGCACGTCCCAGCCGGTGCTGCGCGCGGCCCGCAGGACCGACGCGACGCCGGCTGCGCGGGCCCACACCACCAGGACCTGCGCGCCGCTGCGGCGGGCGGCGAGCACCTGCGCGCTCACGTCGGCGGCGCCCTCCGGCACGGTCTGGTCGGAGACGACCCGCACCTCGTTGTGCAGCAGGTCGGCCTTGACGTTGGCGGCGCCCTCGCGGCCGTAGGCGGAGTCGTCGGACAGGATCGCCATCGGCTTGCCCGGCTGGGTGTCGGCCAGGTAGTCGGCCAGCCGGCGGCACAGGTACTTGTTGGCCGGCGCCAGCCGGAACAACGACGGCAGCGCCTGCGGGTCGGTGAGCGAGGCCCCGCCCTCGAAGGTGACGAAGACCGGCAGCTTCGCCGGGTCGGTGACGGCCGCGATCGCCCTGGCACCGACGCCGTCGGTGATGAGCGCAACGGCGCCGTCCGCCACCGCCTTGCGGGCGTGCGCCGCAGCCGTCTGCGCCGACCCGCCGTTGTCGAGGACCTCGATCCGGAGCTGCCGGCCGTCCTCGGCGTTGACCTCGTCGGCCGCCAGCCGGGCACCGCGCTCGAGGAACTGGCCCACCCAGCGCTGCGCGGTCAGCGGCGCGGAGACGACGACGAGCGCCTCGCCCTTGGCGGGGCGCGGCTCGGGACCGCCGCCGCAGGCGGTGAGCCCCAGCACCAGCAGCAGGGGGACGGCGACACGCCTCACGCAGGGACCTCCGGGACGGCGGGACCGGTGCCCAGGTAGGCCCGGCGGACGGCGGGGTCGGCGCGGACCTGCTCCGGCGTGCCGGTCGCCAGGACCCGGCCCGCGTCGAGCACCGTGACCCGGTCGGCCACCGCCCCCACCAGCCTCATGTCGTGCTCGACGAGCAGCACTGCCGCGCCGTTCCCGGCCAGCCTACGGAGGACCGGGCCGAGCCGGGCGCGCTCGTCGGCGGTCATGCCGGCAGCCGGCTCGTCGAGTAGCAGCACCTGGGCGCCGGTCGCGACGGCGCGGGCCACCTGGAGCAGCCGCTGGTCACCGGCCGTCAGGCGCTGCGGGTCGGCGCCGAGGACGTGCCCGAGCCCGACGTCCTCCAGTGCCCGGGCCACCACCCGCCGCTGCGGGCTGCGCCGCGACCCCGGGGTGGCGAGCACGTGCCGGAGCACCGCGAACGGCGGCCGGACCCCGCCGCGGGCGCCGACCGCGACCTGCCGGTCGGCGGCCAGCCGCGGCATCACGACGGTGTGCTGGGGGGTGCGCACGACGCCGACCCGCACCCGGTCCTGCACGCAGCCCGCCCGGTGCGGCACCCCGGCGACCTCTACCTCGCCGGTCCGCAGCTCGCCGGCCAGGGCCTTGAGCAGCGTCGACTTGCCGCTGCCGTTCGGGCCGATGAGGGCGTGCACCTCGCCGCCCCGCAGCACGATGCCGGCGTCGTCCAGCGCCACCACCCCGTCGTACGACGCCTGGAGGTGGCGGGCGCTCAGCAGCACGGGGCGCCACGGGCTGCTGGGCCGGTCCGGTGCCGTCCCGGGCTGCCCGGGCGGCGGCCCGGGACGGGCGAAGGCCCGGCCCACCCGCCGGCGCAGGGCGAGCACCGCGACCAGCAGCGCGGCGGTGAGCACCCCGCGGGACCGCTCCGGGTCGACGCCGCCGCTGGTCGCGAGGGCGTCGGCGAGCGGCGGCAGCGCGGTGAGGACGGCCACGCCCAGCACCGGCCCCCACCAACGCGCGGTGCCGCCGAGCAGCACGGCGACGAACAGCTGCAGCGACAGCAGTGGGCTGACGTCCGACGGCGAGACCAGGCCGAGCAGCACGGTGCTGCCCGCACCGGACAGCGCCCCCAGCGCCGCCGTCGCCGACAGCACCGCTCGGCGTCGGGCGGCAACCGGCACGCCGAGGGACGCGGCCAGGGCCTTGAGCAGCGTCGACTTGCCGCTGCC
>JAOPVD010000339.1 GCA_025966295.1 Frankiales bacterium
TCCTCGACGCGCTGCGCCAGGGTCACCGACTCGGCGAGGGCGTCGGGGGTGGTGCGGCCGGAGGAGACGGGGGCAAGGTCGAGCACGCTGAGCGGGGTCATCACAGCAGGTGCAACGCCGCGGCGGCGCTGGTGCTTCCGCGGCTCACTCGAGAACGGCGTCGCCGTTGTGCCGGCGGGGTTCGCGTCCGGGCGGCTGCTTCGGGGGCGGCAGCAGCGGCACGCGGGGCGCGACCGGGCGGCTGACCGTCTGCCCGGCGCCGACCTCGAGCTGCTCGCCGTCGTGGTCGACGAGCACGGACGCGCCGTGGGCGATGTACTCGGTGGCCTCGTGGGTGACCGACACGTGCAGCAGCGCGCCCTGCCAGCGCAGGTGGAAGGTCAGCTCGGTGATGCCGGCCGGCAGGGCGGGGCGGAAGCACAGCCGGCCGTCCCAGACCCGCAGGCCCCCGAAGCCCTCCACCAGCGCGGTCCAGGCCCCGGCCAGGGACGCCACGTGCAGGCCGTCCCGGCTGTTGCGGTGCAGGTCGTGCAGGTCGATCAGGGCCGCCTCGGTGGCGTAGTCGTGGGCCAGCTCGAGGTGCCCGACCTCGGCGCACATCACCGCCTGCGTGCAGGCCGAGAGCGAGGAGTCGCGGACGGTGCGCGGCTCGTAGTAGTCGACGTCGCGGGCCTTCTGGTCGGCGGTGAAGGCGTCGCCGCACCAGTGCAGGGCCAGGACCAGGTCGGCCTGCTTGCAGACCTGGCTGCGGTACAGCTCGACGTACGGCGCGTGCAGGAACAGCGGGTACTGGGAGGTGGTGAAGTCCCACTCCCGGTAGGTGGTGAACCCGGCGGACTGCTCGTGCACGCCGAGCTCCTCGTCGTAGGGCACCACCGCCGCCTCCGCCGCCCGCAGCCAGGCCGCGACCTCCTCCCCGGTGACGCCGAGGTCGCGGCCGCGGTCCGGGTGCCGCGCGCAGGCCTGCGCGGCGGCCCGCAGGTTGCGGCCGGCCATCAGGTTGGTGAAGGTGTTGTCGTCGGCGATCGCGCTGTACTCGTCGGGACCGGTGACCCCGTCGACGTGCCAGGCGCCGTGCCGGTCGTGGTGGCCGAGCGAGGCCCACAGCCGGGCCGTCTCGACGAGCAACTCGGTGCCGACGTCGCGGTCGAACGCCTCGTCACCGGTGGCGTGCCGGTAGCGCTCCACGGCGTACGCGATGTCGGCGTTGACGTGGAAGGCCGCGGTGCCGGCCGGCCAGTAGGCCGAGCACTCCTCGCCGGCGATGGTGCGCCACGGGAACGCCGCGCCCTCCAGCTTCAGCGTGCGGGCCCGGTCGCGGGCGCGGTCGAGGATCGAGTACCGCCAGAGCAGGGCGTCCCTGGCGGCCGCCGGGAAGGTGGCGGTCAGGACGGGCAGCACGAACCCCTCGGTGTCCCAGAACGCGTGCCCGTCGTAGCCCGGGCCGGTGAGCCCCTTGGAGCTGATGGCCCGCCGCTCCGTGCGGGCGCCGGCCTGCAGGACGTGGAACAGCCCGAAGCGCACCGCCTGCTGGAGCACCGGGTCGCCCTCGACCGCGACGTCGGCGCCGCCCCAGAAGTCCTCGAGGAACTCGTGTTGCGCGGCGAGCAGGCCCTCCCAGCCGCTGATGCGGGCCCCGACGAGGGCGGCCGCGACCTGGTCGCGGACCGCCGGCTCGGAGCGGACCGCCGACCAGCCGTAGGCCAGCAGCTTGACGACCTCCAGCCGCTCGCCCTGCTGGAGCGTGGTCGCGAAGGTGGTGCGGGCCCAGTCCTCGCGGGTGTCCTGCTCCACCGTCACCGGGCCCGGCGCGCGGTAGTGGTGGTCGGTCCCGGCAGCGAGCATGAGACCGCTCGCGCGGGTGCGGTGCAGCAGCACCGCGCCGCACGGCTGGGCGTCGTGGCTGACGGCGACCAGCGGGTTCATGAGCGCGGCGGCGACCCGCGGGTCGGCCGAGGCCGTCGGCTGCCCCTCGTTGGCGACCAGCTCGGACTGCACGATCACGCGGGTGCCGCCGGGGTCGACCGCCTCGACCTCGTAGCGGATCGCGGCAACGGCCCGGTGCGTCAGCGACACCAGGCGGGTGGACCGGACGCGCACCCGGCGGCCGGCCGGGGACGCCCACTCGAGCTCGCGCGACAGGGTGCCCGCCCGCAGGTCCAGCACCCGCTCGTGGTGGTGCAGGTCGCCGTACCGGACGTCGAGCGGCTCGTCGTCGACGAGCAGCCTGATGAGCTTGCCGTTCGTGACGTCGACGACGCTCTGCCCGGACTCGGGGTAGCCGTAGCCGGCCTCGGCGTACGGCAGCGGACGGACCTCGTAGAAGCCGGCGAGGTAGGTGCCCGGGATCCCGTGCGGCTCGCCCTCGTCGAGGTTGCCGCGCAGGCCGATGTGGCCGTTGGACAGCGCGAACACCGACTCGGTCTGGGCCAGCACGTCGAGGTCGAGGCTGGTCTCGCGCACCACCCACGGCTCGACGGGGAAGGTGCCTTCCTCGATCACAGCAGCTCGTCCAGGGTCCGCACCACGACGTCCGCCCCGTGCTCGCGCAGCTGGTCGGCCCGCCCCACCCGGTCGACCCCGACGACGAGGCCGAAGCCGCCGGCCCGGCCGGCCTCGACCCCGGCCAGCGCGTCCTCGAAGACGGCGGCCTGCTGCGCCGCGAGCCCCAGCTCGCGGGCCGCCTCGAGGAAGGTGTCCGGGGCCGGCTTGCCCCCCAGGCCCCGCTCGCGGGCGGTGACGCCGTCGACCCGCACCTCCACGAGCGGGGCCAGGCCACTGGCCTCCAGCACCGCCGCGGTGTTGGCGCTGCTGGAGACCACCGCCCGGCGCAGCCCCGCGTCGGCGCAGGCCTGCAGGAACCGGCGGGCGTCGTCGTACACCTGCACGCCGTCGGTGCGCAGAGTGTCGAGCAGCAGCACGTTCTTGCGGTTCCCCAGCCCGTGCACGGTGGCCGCCGTCGGCGGGTCGTCGGGGCTGCCCTCGGGCAGCGTGATGCCGCGGCTGGCCAGGAAGTCGCGGACGCCGTCCTCGCGCTTCTTGCCGTCGACGTAGTCCGCGTAGTCGGCGCCCGGGTCGAAGGGGCGCTGCCCTTCGCGGGCCCGCAGGAACTCGTCGAAGGTCCGGGTCCAGGCCGCGTTGTGGACGGTGGCCGTCTGCGTGAGCACGCCGTCGAGGTCGAACAGGCAGCCGAGGACGTGGTCGGGGAGCGCGGGCACGATGATCACCTTCCCAGGCCGCGGCCGGGCATGCTGGTCCGGTGCGCTTCGCTTCCTGGCTGGCCGTCGAGCCCGTTCCGTTCGTCCCCGAGGTCCTGCTGCACCAGGCGGACGACATGCACGCCCTCTGGGAGGCGGTCGGTACGCCGGCGCCGCCGTACTGGGCCTTCCCGTGGCTCGGCGGGCAGGCCCTGGCGCGGTACGTGCTCGACCGCGACGTCGTACGCGGAAAGCGGGTGCTCGACCTGGCGACCGGCTCCGGGCTGGTGGCGGTGGCCGCGATGCGGGCCGGCGCCCGGTCGGTGCTGGCCGCCGACATCGACCCGCTGTCGGAGGCGGCGGTCGCGGCCAACGCCGCCGCGAACGGGGTGGCGGTGAGGTGGACCGGTCTCGACTTGCTGACCGGGCCGGTGCCGCACGTCGACGTGGTGCTGGCCGGCGACGTGCTCTACGAGCAGCAGCTGGCGGCCCGGGTGCTGGCCTGGCTGCGGACCTTCGACGGGACGGTGCTGCTCGGCGACCCCGGCCGCGACTACCTACCAAGGCAGGGCCTGGTGGAGGTCGGCGCCTACGAGATCCCGACGACCCGCGAGCTGGAGGGCGTCACGATGAAGCGGACCCGGGTGTTCACGCTGCCGCCGGGAGGGCCAGCAGCGGGAGCACCGTGATCGGGCTGTCGAGCAGCTCCTCGCGCAGGTCGGCCCAGAGCGCGTGGTCCTGCGGCAGGAGCTCGGCGTCCGGCCGGGCGATGGCCACCTGCAGCTCCCGGGCGCCGACCTCGCGCAGCACGTACGCGATGTTGCGGCGCAGCACCGGGTCCCAGTGGTCGGCCAGGCCCTCGACCTCCTGCACCACCTGCAGGTCGGTCAGGAGCGCGACGTCGCCGTCGAGCATCGGGTTGGTGCGGTAGATCTCCAGGACCACGTCGATGTTCTCCATGGCCGTCAGCCTGCTGCGGCCAGGCCGCCCGCGGGCCGGTCGGCGCCGATCTGTGGACAGGCATCATCGCGGCCCGCTCTGGGCATGATCCTTCCGGGACCCAGACGAAGGAGGCTCGCCAGGTGATCGTCAAGCGCAAGCGCCTCGGCACGGTGCAGGTCACGTTCGTGCAGCAGCCCCGGGACGAGCCGGTCTTCGTGGTCGGCAGCTTCAACGACTGGCGGCGGGAGCCCCTCAAGCGGGCCAAGGACGGGACGCTCCGCGCCACGGTCAGCGCGGCGCCCGGGGACACCCTGGCGTTCCGCTACGTGACGGCCGGCGACGAGTGGTTCGACGACGAGGCCGCGGACGACTACGTCTACAACGAGCACGGCACCACCAACGGCCTCGTGCGGATCTGAGCAGGAAACCGGCCCGTAACTGTCGAAGGTTGCTGCATGATCCCGGTGCGTCGCCCGTTGTTCGCCCTCGTCCTGACCGCTGGCGTCGCCGCCGGCTCGTTCACGAGCCTCTCGGAGGCGGCCACCCGCACCGCGCCGACGCCCTGGGCGCTCGACCAGGCGCTGGCCAAGGGCGGGGCGCTGGAGGCGCCAAGGGCACCGTCGACCGCGGACCGGTTCGCTCCCGCCACCGGCTGCTTCGGGCTGCGGAGCGCCGCGTCCGGCCGGCTCGTCACCCGCGCCGGCGGCGGCTTCGCGGCCACGGGGCGGACGGCGGAGCCGTTCCGCTTCCAGGCCTTCGACCTCGGCAAGTACCTGCTGTTCGGCGCCAAGGCCGACTTCCTGGCCACCGCCGCCAACCCGCTGCCGCTCCGGGCGGCGGCCCAGGTGCCCAAGGGGTACGTCGCCGGCACCGGCGACGAGTGGGAGGCCGGGCTGCGGGCGCCGGTCGACACCGCGATCGACACCGGGGTCAGCGCCACCGAGCAGGCCACCGCGCCCGTGGTCGCGCAGGTCCGCGGCGACGCCGTCAGCGCCGCAGCCACGCCGTCCGCCTCGGCCGAGTGGCTGCTCAAGCCGGCCGGCGCCGCCTTCGTCCTGCAGCAGGCGTACGACGACGGCGACCCGGCGACGCCCGGGCCGCTCGACCCGCCGGTGTCCGCGACGCTGACGTCCTCCGCGGCCGGCGTGCTGACCGCCGCCACCGGCGCGGTCACCTCCAAGGCCGCCCAGTTCGTGCTGGTGAAGGCCTCCGGGTGCGCCGCCTGGCCGGAGGCGCCGACAGGGGTCACCGGTCCGGTCCGCCAGGGCGCGACGCCGTACGAGCAGACCAAGGGCTACCTGGACGCCCACCTGCACATGATGGCCTTCGAGTTCCTCGGTGGCCGGGCCCGCTGCGGACGGCCGTGGCACCCGTACGGCATCACGTACGCGCTGGTCGACTGCCCGGACCACGCCGCCGGCGGCCGCGGGGCGGCGCTCGAGGACGTCGTGTCCGGGCACACCCCGGGCAGCGGCCACGACACAGTCGGCTGGCCGTCGTTCGGGTACTGGCCGCGGCACGACTCGCTGACCCACGAGCAGGTCTACTACCAGTGGCTGGAGCGGGCCTGGCGCGGCGGGCTGCGCACCTTCACCAACCTGCTGGTCGACAACGGCCAGCTGTGCGAGCTCTACCCGCTCAAGAAGAACAGCTGCGACGAGATGGCGACCGTCCGGCTGGAGGCCACCCGGCTGCGCGAGCTCGAGCGCTTCATCGACGCCCAGAACGGCGGCCCGGGCCGCGGCTGGTTCCGAATCGTGACCGACCCGCTGCAGGCCCGGCGGGTCATCAACGCCGGCAAGCTCGCGGTCGTCATGGGCATCGAGGTCTCCCGGCCGCTGGGCTGCCGCGAGTTCCGCGGCCAGTCCTCCTGCACCGCCGCCGACATCGACAAGCGGCTGACCGAGGTCTACAACCTCGGGGTCCGGCAGATGGAGATGACCAACAAGTTCGACAACGCGCTCACCGGCGTCATCGTCATCAACGGCAACTTCAAGGAGACCGGCCACTTCTGGGAGATGACCGCCTGCCGCTCGCCGTTCGGGCCGGTGCAGCACGACAAGCAGCAGTACAACGTGGTGGACGACGGGCACGCCGAGCCGGCCCGCGACGGGCTGTTCGCCGGCATCCTGGCGACCACCGGCGCGTCCGGGGTGGCGCCCGTCTACCCGGCCGGCCCGCAGTGCAACGCCATCGGCCTGTCGCCGCTCGGCAAGGCGTTCCTGACCGGCATCGTGAAGCGCGGCATGATCTTCGATCCGGACCACATGAGCGCCATCGCCCGCCAGCAGGCGCTGGACCTCCTGGCCGCCCAGAAGTACTCCGGCGTGGTGTCCAGCCATAGCTGGGCCGACGACGCCAACTACTTCCGGATCCTGAACATGGGTGGCGTCGTCACGCCGCACGCCGCCGGCTCGTCCAGCTTCCTGGGCAAGTGGGCGAAGCTGCGGACCAAGGCCGACAAGCGGTTCCTGTACGGGATCGGCTACGGCTCCGACATCAACGGCTTCTCCGCGCAGCACGCGCCCCGCAACCCGAAGCCGGGCGCCGGCGTCCGCTACCCCTTCACCGGCCTGGGCGGTACCTCGATCGACAAGGCCCGCACCGGTACCCGCACCTGGGACGTCAACACGGACGGCGTGGACCAGTACGGCCAGTACCCCGACTGGGTCGAGGACGTGCGGGTGCAGGCCGGCCCGGACGGCGCCGCCTTCCAGCGCGACATCGAGAACGGCCCGGAGGCGTTCCTGCAGATGTGGGAGCGGGCGCTCGGCGTCACCGGTGACAGCTGCCGCGCCGACGTCCCGGACCTCACCAAGGGCGACCTCGCCGCGGCGCGCCGAGGCACGTCGGCCGAGCGGGTGCTGGCCCTGCTCGGCCAGCCGCACACCCGCATCGGGACGGCCTTCACCTACTGCGCCGCCGGCCGCACCGCCACCATCACCTTCACCAAGGCCGGCACCGTCGCCTGAGGGCGCGCGGGCGGGCGGGGTGGCCTAGCCTGCGGATCATGAGCGATGTCGTGACCGTCGAACGTGTCATCCCGGCCAGCCCCGAGGCGGTGTTCGCGCTCATCAGCGACCCGCGCCGGCACCACGAGTTCGACGGCTCCGGCACCGTCCGGCAGGCCAAGGACGTGCCGGACGCGCTGCGGCTCGGCGCCACCTTCGGCATGAACATGCGGCTCGGGGTGCCCTACTCGATGGTCAGCAAGGTGGTCGAGTACGTCGACAACCGTCGGCTCGCCTGGCAGACGCTGCCGGCGTACCCGTTGGCCGGCCGGCTGGCCGGAGGGCGGATCTGGCGCTACGAGCTGGAGCCGGTCGAGGGCGGCACCCTGGTGCGGGAGAGCTGGGACATCACCCAGGAGCGGCTCCTGACCAAGCCGGCGGTGCGGCAGGCGGCCGGCAAGACTCGCAAGAACATGGAGGCCACCCTCGCCCGGATCGAGGAGGTCCTGACAAAGCGGGCGCAACAGGCGTAGAACTCGGGGGGCACCCATCCGAGGAGCCCCGTGCAGCAGCTCACCGGCCTCGACGCCGCCTTCCTCGCGATGGAGACGCACGCGGTCTTCGGGCACGTCGGAAGCGTCTGCCTGCTGGACCCCGCCACCTCGCCGGACCCGGTGACGCTGGCCAAGGTCACGGCGCTCATCGAGGACCGGTTGCACCTGATGCCGCCGTTCCGGCGCCGGCTGGTGACGGTCCCGCTCGGCCTGGACCAGCCGTACTGGATCGAGGACCCCGACTTCGACATCGAGTACCACGTGCGGGAGCTGGCGCTGCCGGAGCCCGGCGACGACCGGCAGCTGGCCGAGCAGGCCGCGCGGCTGCACGCCCGGCCGCTCGACCGCAGCCGGCCGCTGTGGGAGCTGTACCTGATCCATGGGCTGCAGGGCGGCCTGAAGGCCATCTACAGCAAGGTGCACCACGCCGCCATCGACGGCGTCTCGGGCGGCGACATCCTCACGGCCATCCTCGACCTCAGCGCGGAGGGCCGGACCGTCGAGCGGCCGCCGTGGCAGGGGGAGAGCGAGCCGAGCGCGGTGTCGATGCTGACCCGCTCGGCGCTGTCGCTGGCCGGGCACCCGCTGCGGGCCGCGCGCATGACCTACGGCCTGGCCCGCAGCCTGCCGACGCTCGCGAGGAGCCCGGTCCGCCCGCGGCTGCCGGTGGTCGACCGGCTGCTGGGCCGCGACGACGGCATCGTGCTGTCCAGCGGCGGGCTGCGGGCCCCGGCGACGCCGTTCAACAAGGCCATCTCCCCGCACCGGCGGTGGGCCTTCCGCAGCCTGCCGCTCGATGAGGTGAAGGCGGTCAAGAACGCCACCGGCGGCACCGTCAACGACGTCGTCATGGCACTGTCGGCCGGGGCCCTCCGGCGCTGGCTGCTCGCGCACGACGCGCTGCCCGAGGGGCCGCTGGTGGCGGCGGTGCCGGTGTCGGTGCGCACCGAGGCGGAGAAGGGCACCGCCGGCAACAAGGTGTCCACCATGATCGCGGCGTTGCCGACGCACCTCGCCGACCCGCTCGCGCGGCTGTACGCCTGCAGCGCGGCGATGAGTTCTGCCAAGGAGCAGCACGGCGCGCTGCCGGCGACGCTGCTGTCGGACGTCACCCAGTTCGCGATGCCGGCCCTCGCCGGGCAGGCCGCCCGGCTGGCGGCGCGGGTGCGGCTGGTCGAGCGGGTCAGCCCGTTCAACCTGTTCATCTCGAACGTGCCCGGCCCGAACCTGCCGCTGTACTACGCCGGCTGCCGGCTGCTGGGCTACTACCCGCTGTCGGCCATCGCCGACGGCCAGGGGCTGAACATCACGGTCTGCAGCCTTGACGGGAAGCTGCACTTCGGGGTCATCGCCGACCGGGAGCTCGTGCCGGACGTGGAGGCGATGACCGGCTACCTCGTCGAGGAGCTGGACGTGCTCTGCCGAGCGGTCGCCACCGGCGCACATCACCGAAGTGGCTGACAGCCCCGGGGCGACACCACGCGGATGCAGGCCCAGCACGACGGCGTCGCGGAGCACATCCAGGCGCTGGAGGCGGACCTGCCGACCTGGACCGGCAGCGCTGACGCGGCCCTGGGCGAGCGCATCGCCACCACCGTGGTGGCCCTCCGCGCCGCCCTCGTGGCGCACCTCGACGAGGAGGAGCGCAGCATCCTGCCGCTGGTGGCGACCACCTTCACCGGCCCCGAGTGGGGCGAGCTGGGCGAGAAAGGCTTCGCCGCGATCGCCAAGAACCGCCGGCTCATCACCCTCGGGCACATCCTGGAGGACGCCGACGAGCAGGAGCGGCGCGCCTTCCTGGCGCACCTGCCGGCGCCCGCCCGGATCGCCTGGAGGCTGCTGGGGCGCAAGCAGTTCGCCAAGGAGACCGCGGCCCTGCGGATCCCGGCCCAGCGCTAGGCCTCCCGGCTCTCGACCAGCGCCGCCAGCCGGTCCAGGAACGGCTCCTGGGCCTGCATGATCTTGCCGCGCGCCGTCGCCAGGTCGAACCACTCCGCCCGGTCCACCTCAGGGAACTCCTGCCAGCGGCCGTGCCACTGCATGCCGAACAGGTTGCTGGTCACCTCGCTGGTGTCCAGGTCGCCTTCCAGCCCCCAGGCGACCACGCGCTTGCCGCTCTTCTGCGTGACCTCCCCGAGCGGCAGCGGGTCCCCGTCCGGGGGCGCCACCCCGATCTCCTCGCCGTACTCCCGGTAGGCCGCGGCGAGCGGCTCCTCGGTGTCGTCGTATTCGCCCTTGGGGACCGTCCAGACGTCCTTGCCGGCGTGCAGCGGGCCGCCGGGGTGGGCCAGCAGCACCTGCAGGTCAGGGCGGCGCCGGAACAGCAGCAACCCGGCGCTCCGCTTCGGCACCCGCCTACCCTCTCGCACCTCCTGCGGCCATGCCTCTAGGCTGCCCGACGTGACGGCGGCCATGAGCGTGGAGCTGACCCTGCCCGGGGTCACCGCGAGCGTCCCGGCCGCGCGCCGGTTCGTCCGCAAGACCCTGGTCGGGTGGGGCTTCGACCGGCAGGTCGACGCGGCCGCCCTGGTCATCTCCGAGCTCGCGACCAACGCCGTGCTGCACGCCCGCTCGGCCTTCACCGTGCGGCTGCGGGTCGACGCGACCGGTGCTCTGCGCCTGGAGGTCCTCGACGCCTCGCAGCGCGCCCCCCGCCCGCGGTCCTACGGCAACGGCTCGACCACCGGTCGGGGCCTGGCGATCGTCGAGGACCTGGTGTCCACGTGGGGCGTGGAGGGGCTGCCCAGCGGCAAGGTCGTCTGGGCCGAGCTGGCGAACGTCGACGCGCGGTCCGACCCCGGCACCCGGCAGGGGAGGCGCAGCTCGGGTCAGGGCGGCGGACGCCGCCGCTCGGTCCCGCGCGGACCGGCGGTGCTGGCGGCGTGAGCGTCCTGCATGAGGTCCACGTGCTCCAGCTGCCGGTCCGGATCTGGGCGCGGGCGCAGGAGCAGACCGACGCGCTGCTGCGCGAGTTCGCGCTCATCAGCACCAGCGACGGCAACGACCACGAGGTGCCTGCCCGGCTCACCCGGCTGATCGCCGACCTCGAGCAGCGCTTCGACGGCGTCTCGACCGCGCAGGAGCAGCAGCTGTACGCCGCCGCGGACGCGGGGCTGCTGGTGCTGGACGAGCTCGTCTACCAGCTGCCGACCGAGGTGGCGGAGGCGTCCGTCACGCTGCTGCAGATGTTCGACGAGGCGGACGCCTACTGCGCGGACGGCACCCACCTGCTCACCCTGGCGGCGGACCCGGAGGTGGCCCGCTTCCGGCGCTGGTTCCTGCTGCAGTTCGTCGACCAGATCGCCGGCGGCGCGCCGGTGCGCTGGCCGGACTGGCCGCTCGCGCCCTGAGGGCGGACCGCCGGCCCACGTAGGCTGGATGGTGAGATGGACCGATCGGAGCTGCGCGCGCGTCTTGGCGACGTGATGCTGCGGGACCGGCGCCGGATCGAGCGGCGCCTGGACGACCGGCGGCGGCCGCCGGACCTGACCCGGCTCGCCGCCGAGGTGGTGCAGGCCGAGGAGCGGATCGCGCGGCGCCGGTTGTCGGTGCCCGAGCTCCGCTACCCCGAGCACCTGCCGGTCAGCCAGGTCCGCGACGAGATCGCGGACGCCATCCGCGACCACCAGGTGGTGGTCCTCGCCGGCGAGACCGGCTCGGGCAAGACCACCCAGCTGCCCAAGATCCTGCTCGGCCTGGGTCGCGGCGTGACCGGGCTCATCGGCCACACCCAGCCGCGCCGGATCGCCGCCCGGGCAGTGGCCGAGCGGGTCGCCGAGGAGCTCGGCACCGAGGTCGGGGACAAGGTCGGGTACACCGTCCGCTTCCACGACCAGGTCTCGGACAGCTCGCTGGTCAAGGTGATGACCGACGGCATCCTGCTGGCCGAGCTGGCCCGTGACCGCACGCTCTCGGCGTACGACACGATCGTCATCGACGAGGCGCACGAGCGGTCGCTGACCATCGACTTCCTGCTCGGCTACCTCAAGCAGCTGCTGCCGCAGCGGCCCGACCTCAAGGTCGTCATCACCTCGGCGACGATCGACCCGGAGCGGTTCAGCCGGCACTTCGACGACGCGCCCGTGCTCGAGGTGAGCGGCCGCACCTACCCGGTCGAGGTCCGCTACCGGCCGCTCGAGGACGACGACCAGATCACGGCCATCGTGGCGGCCTGCGAGGAGCTGGCCGCCGCGGGCGACGGTGACGTGCTGGTGTTCCTGTCCGGTGAGCGCGAGATCCGCGACACCGCGGACGCGCTGCGGGCGGTCGTCGACCGCCGCACCGAGGTGGTGCCGCTGTACGGCCGGCTGTCGGCCGCCGAGCAGCACCTGGTGTTCGCGCCGCACACCGGCCGCCGGATCGTGCTCGCCACCAACGTCGCCGAGACGTCGCTGACGGTGCCTGGGATCCGCTACGTCGTCGACCCCGGGACGGCCCGGATCTCGCGCTACAGCAACCGCACCAAGGTGCAGCGGCTGCCGATCGAGGCGATCAGCCAGGCCTCCGCGCAGCAGCGCGCCGGCCGCTGCGGCCGGGTGGCCGACGGGATCTGCATCCGGCTGTACGCCGAGGAGGACTTCCTGTCCCGGCCGGAGTTCACCGAGCCGGAGATCCTGCGCACCAACCTGGCCTCGGTGCTGCTGCAGATGTCGTCGCTCGGCCTCGGTGACATCGAGGACTTCCCGTTCGTCGAGCCGCCGGACAGGCGCAACGTGCGGGACGGCATCCAGCTCCTGGAGGAGCTCGGTGCCCTCGACGGCGACCGGCTCACCAAGACCGGCCGCCAGCTGGCCCAGCTGCCGGTCGACCCGCGGATGGCCCGGATGGTGGTGGAGGCCGAGCGGCTCGGCTGCGTGCGCGAGGTGCTCGTCATCGCCGCTGCCCTGTCCATCCAGGACCCGCGCGAGCGGCCGCTGGACAAGCAGCAGCAGGCCGCCGAGATGCACGCCCGCTTCACCGACCCGACGTCGGACCTGCTGGCCTGGCTGAACCTGTGGCGGCACGTGCAGGAGCAGCAGAAGGCCTTGTCCAGCAGCGCTTTCCGGCGGATGTGCAAGCGCGAGTTCCTCAACTACCTGCGGATCCGTGAGTGGCAGGACCTGCACGGCCAGCTCACCCGGGTCGGCCGCCAGCTCGACTTGGCGCACGACAGCAGCTCGACCGACCCGGCGACGGTGACGCAGGCACTGCTGGCCGGCCTGCTCTCGCACGTCGGGCTCAAGCAGGACCAGCGCGAGTACCTCGGTGCCCGGGGGGCCCGGTTCACGATCGCGCCCGGCTCGGCGCTGTTCAAGAAGCCGCCGCAGCTGGTGGTCGCGGCCGAGCTCGTCGAGACCAACCGGCTCTGGGCCCGCGGCCTGGCGCGGGTCGAGCCGGAGTGGGTGGAGCAGGTCGGCGGCCACCTGCTCAAGCGCACCTACAGCGAGCCGCACTGGGAAAAGAAGCGCGGCAGCGTGGTCGCCTACGAGCGGGTCACCCTGTACGGCGTCCCGATCGTCGCGCAGCGCAAGGTGCAGTACGGCGCGATCGACCCGGTGGTGTCCCGCGACCTGTTCCTGCGGCACGCGCTGGTGCAGGGCGACTGGGAGACCCACCACGCGTTCTGGAAGCACAACACGACAATGCTGGCCGACGTCGAGGAGGTCGAGCAGCGGGCCCGGCGGCGCGACATCGTCGTGGACGACGACGTGCTCTACGACTTCTACGACACCCGCGTCCCGGCCGACGTGGTGTCCGGCGCGCACTTCGACGCGTGGTGGAAGACGCAGCGGCACGCCACCCCCCAGCTGCTGCACCTGTCCCTCACCGACCTGCTGCGCGGTGACGTCGACCCCGGCGAGCACCCGGACGTGTGGGTCTCGGAGGACCTGCGCTTCGACCTGTCGTACGAGTTCGAGCCCGGCAGCGCGGCCGACGGCGTCACCGTCGACGTGCCGCTCGCGGTGCTCAACCGGGTCCGGCCGGAGGACTTCGCCTGGCATGTCCCGGGCCTGCGCCACGAGCTGGTCACGGCGCTCATCAAGAGCCTGCCGAAGGCGCTGCGGGTCAAGCTGGTGCCGGCGCCCGACACCGCCGCGCAGCTGCTGGAACGGGTCGCGCCGCGCGAGGAGCACCTGCTGCAGGCGCTGTCCCGGGAGGCCCGGCACCTGCGGGGCGTCGTGATCCCGGTCGAGGAGTGGGGCCTGGACCGGGTGCCGTCGCACCTGCGCCCGACCTTCCGGGTCGTCGACGACGCCGGCAAGGCCGTCGCCGAGGGCAAGGACCTGCCGGCCCTGCAGCAGCAGCTCGCGCAGCCGGTGCAGGCCGCGATCTCCTCGGTGGCGGGTGCTCTGGAGGTCTCCGGGCTGACCTCCTGGACGGTCGAGGACATCCCGGCCGAGGTCTCGTCCGGGTCCGTGGTGGGCTACCCGGCGCTGGTCGACGAGGGCACGACGGTGGCGCTGAAGGTCCTCCCGCAGCCGTCCCCGTCGGTGCACCACGCCGGGGTACGCCGGCTCCTGCTGCTGGGCTGCTCCTCACCGGTCAAGGCGGTCTCCGGGCGGCTCACCAACAAGGCCAAGCTGGCGCTCGCCGCCAACCCGCACGGCTCGCTGACCGCGCTGATGGACGACTGCCTGCTGGCGGCGGTGGACGCCCTCGTGGCCGAGGCCCCCCGTGACAAGGCGGCCTTCGACGGGCTGCTGCTGCACGTCCGGGGGGAGCTGCAGGACGCGCTGCTCAAGGTGCTGCAGGGCGTGGAGCAGGTCCTCGGCCTGGCCGCCGAGGTGGACGCGGCGCTGGCGACGGTGACGCACCCGTCCGCGGCCACCGCGGTTCAGGACGTGCGGGCGCAGCGGGAAGCCTTGGTGCACCAGGGCTTCGTCACCGAGGTGACCGCGGCCCGGCTGCCGGACCTGGTCCGCTACCTGCGGGGGGCGCTGCTCCGGCTGGAGAAGCTGCCGGGTGAGGCCGACCGCGACCGCGCCCTCATGCGCGACGTGCAGGAGGTGAGCGCCGAGTGGGCCCGGCTGCCGGCGAGCGCGGGCAAGGAGAGGGTGCGCTGGATGCTCGAGGAGCTGCGCGTCAGCCTGTTCGCCCAGACCCTGAAGGCGAAGGGTCCGGTGTCGGTGCAGCGGGTCTACCGCGCACTCGACGACGTGCTGTCGTCGCCCTCGAGCAGGGCGCGCTCCTGATCATTGAGGGGGCGCGGCCGGCGGTCGTCGTCCAGGACGACCTGGACGGTGCGGCCGACGCCGACGAGCTGCGCACCGACCCGCAGCTCGTGCAGCAACGCGAAAGACGTCCGGCCGATCTTCTCGACCGAGACCGTCACGTCGACCGACGGCGTGCCCCCACGGATCTCGGCGACGTAGTCGCACTCGCTGCGGGCCACGACGAAGTGCCCGCTCAACGCCGGCGCGATGGTGCGGAAGAACGCGATGCGGGCGGTCTCCATCAGCGTGTAGAACGCCACGTTGTTGACGTGGTTCAGCGGGTCGAGGTCGGCGAAGCGGACCTGCACGGGGATGGTCATCGAGGGCGGCACGCGGACAGCCTACGAATAGGGTGACGCGTGCCCACCGTCCCCGCCGCAGTCCGCGAGGCCCTGCGCACCGAGACGGTCGGTGGCGGGCTGCTGGTCGCCGGTGCGCTGGTGGCGCTGCTGTGGGCGAACTCGCCGTGGGCCGACTCCTACACGGCGGTGCGCGAGCTGCGGGTCGGGCCGTCGGCGCTGCACCTGGACCTCACCCTGGGGACCTGGGCGGCCGACGGGCTGCTGGCCATCTTCTTCTTCGTGGCCGGGCTGGAGCTCAAGCGGGAGCTGGTCGCCGGTGAGCTGCGCGACCCGCGGCGGGCCGTGGTGCCGGTGGCGGCGGCGTGCGGCGGGGTGCTGGTCCCGGCCGGCCTGTACGCCCTGGTCAACCTGCGGGACGGCGGCCAGCTCGCCGGCTGGGCGATCCCGACGGCCACCGACATCGCGTTCGCGCTGGCGGTGCTGGCGCTCGTCGGGCCCCGGCTGCCCACTGCGCTGCGGGCCTTCCTGCTGACCCTGGCGGTCGTCGACGACCTGATCGCCATCACCATCATCGCGGTCGCCTACACCCAGGACCTGGACCTGCGAGCGCTGCTGCTGGCGGTCCTGCCTCTGGCCGCCTTCGCGGTGCTGGTGCAGCGCGGCGTGCGCGCCTGGTGGCTGCTGCTGCCGCTGGCCTGCGTCACCTGGGCGCTGGTGCACGCGTCCGGCGTGCACGCCACGGTGGCCGGGGTGCTGCTGGCCTTCACGGTGCCGGTGGGCCTGGCCGAGCGCTATGAGCACCGGATCCGGCCGCTCTCGGCCGGCGTCGCCGTACCGGTCTTCGCGCTGCTCTCCGCGGGGGTGGCCCTCGGTGGCCTGCGCGGCCTGGAGCGGGCGGTGTCGGACCCGGTGGCGCTCGGGATTGTGCTCGGCCTGGTGGTCGGCAAACCACTGGGGGTGCTGGGGACGACCTGGCTGGTGTCCCGGTTCATCCCGCTCGACAGCGACCTCGCCTGGCGCGACCTGGTCGGGCTGGCGGCGCTGTCCGGGGTCGGCTTCACGGTGTCGCTGCTCATCGGCGAGCTGGCGTTCGGTGCCGGCAGCGAGCGGGACGGCCACGTGAAGGTCGCGGTGCTGCTGGGCTCGTTGCTCGCCGCGGGCCTGGCCGCGCTGCTGCTGCGCCCCCGGAACCGCGCGTACTCCGGCTGACCGTCCACAGATCCGTCGTGGGCGCCCCACCGGGGCGGGGCGCGGACCAGGCTGGACGGCATGCCGAAGCCCGTCGCCCGCCTCCGCTCACCCGCCCAGCTGGTCGCCTCGCTGCCGCTCTGGCTGGGCTTCCTGCCGACCGAGAGCCTGGTGGCGATCTGCTGCCACGAGCCGCGAGGTCGGGTGGGCCTGACGATGCGCTTCGACCTGCCGGCGCCTGAGCACGAGCCGCTGCTCGTCCGTGACGTCGTGCGCCGGGTCCGGCAGCAGCGGGCCAGCCGCGTGGTGCTGGCGGTCTACACCGCCGAGCCCGACGGCGAGCGGCGGGCCCGGGCCCACCTCGTCGAGGAGCTGCGGGCGGCCGTCACCGGCGTGGTGACCGAGGCGGTTCTGGTGCGGGCCGGGCGGTTCTGGTCCTACCTGTGCAGCGAGCCGGCCTGCTGCCCGGCGGCCGGTACGCCGGTCGACGACGCGCGCGACTCCGCGCCGGTCCGGCTGCTGGAGGCCGAGCAGGTGCTGAACGGCCGCGCCGTCCTGCCCGACCGCACGGCGCTGGCGGCGACCGTTGCCGGCCCGGTGCTGCTCGCCGCCGAGGTGGCGGCGCAGCGCTGCGAGGTGGCGGCCCGGCTGCTCACCCAGGCGATCCGCGAGACCGGCCTGACAGCCGCCGGCGACGCCTCCCTGCGGGCGTGGCGGGAGGCGGTCGCCCGGTTCCGGGCGCCACCCGCCCGGCTGGGTGAGATGGAGGCCGCCGCCCTCGCCGTCAGCCTGGTGGACGTCCGGGTCCGCGACCGGCTGATCGCGGCCCGCAGGGCCGACGTCCCGGGCCTGCTGGCGCTGCTGGAGGAGCTGGCCCGCCGGACCCCGGCGCCGTACGACGCGGCGGTCTGCACCGTGCTGGCCTGGTTGGCCTACTGCGAGGGCGGCGGCCCACTGGTGACGATCGCCCTCGACCGGGCGCTGGCCACCGACCCGGGCTACCGGCTGGCGCAGCTGCTGCAGCAGGCCGTGCTGGCCCAGCTGCCGCCCGCGCAGCTGCGGCTGGCTGGCTAGGCGGAGGCCAGCTCGACGCTGTCGACCACCTCGAACAGCTGGGCGGTCGGGGTGATGCCGAGCGGGGTGAGGGTGCGCTCCCAGACGGCGGCGAGGCCGTCCAGCAGCCCCTGGGCCTCGGCCACCGTGTCGAACTCGAGCCGGACGCAGACCTGCTCGGGCCGGTCGACGCCGCGGGCGACGCTGTAGCGCCGCACGCCGCGGGCCGCCCGGCCGGCCGGGTCGCTGTCGAACCCCTGCTTCCAGGCGTCGAAGTCGGTGGTGGCGTGCTGGATCTCGAGGACGATCATGGCGCTCTCCTTCGGTCGGGGAGGCGCTGCGCGCGCCTGTGCCCTGGAGGCGTTCAGTCGGTTGTTCAGTCCGGGACGAACACGCAGTGCAGCCCGGTCCGGACGTCCCGGTCCAGCCGGGCGCCGAGCGTGGGCAGGTCCTCGGCGATCCGAGCCAGCGCGGTACGCACCGCCCGGGTGACGTTCAGGCGGGCCTTCTCGGCGGCCGACCCCACCACCCGGTCGCGGCCCCCCAGCCCGACGGCCCGGCTGAGCTCGGCGGTGAGCGCCGCGAGCTCGGCCTGCGCCCGCGCCGAGCCGTCGACGTCGCCGGCCGCATCCGCGTCGTCCAGCTCGGCCCGCAGGGCGGCCAGTCGCGCCCGGTAGGCGGCCTTGGCCTGCGGGTCGAGCACCGGCCCCGCGTCACCCAGGCCGTGCCGCTGGCCGGGCCCGTCGGTGAGGGCCACCAGGTCCAGGACGTGCCGCTCCACGCCGGGGTGGGCCAGCAGGTCGGCGAGGTAGCGCAGCCCCTTGCTGTCGCGCAGCCGGACGGTCCGGTCGGCGTCCGTCACCAGCCACCCGTCGCCGTCGCGGGCGAGCACGGGGACCTGGACCCGCTGGGTCAGCAGCCGGTGCATGCCCAGCTCGGTTGCGGTGGCCGTGGCCTCGGCCAGCAGGCGGCTGGCCCGGGCCGGGTCGC
>JAOPVD010000368.1 GCA_025966295.1 Frankiales bacterium
CGAGCACGAGGGGCTGCGCGGCCGGCTGCTCGGCGTGCTCGGCAGCAGCACCGCCCTGGGCGACCACCTGGTCGCGCACCCGGAGGACTGGTACGTCCTGGCCGACGACGACGTGACGACGGCGCGGCCGTCGCTGCTCGGCCTCCAGCGCCAGCTGCTCGACGCGGTCGGGGCGCCGCCGGGGGACGCCATGCCGTGGGGGACCGGGGGCGCCCGGGCCCGGGGCACCGGGCCGGAGGTGATCGCCGCGCTGCGGGCGGCGTACCGGCGCTGCCTGGTCACCCTCGCGGCCCGCGACCTGTGCGGCTCGATGGCGGTGGAGGACGTGGCCGCGGAGCTCGCGGACCTGGCCAGCGCGACGCTGTCGGCGGGGCTGGCGGTGGCCCTGGCCGGGCTACCGGAGGGCTCGGCGCCGTGCCGCCTCGCGGTGGTGGGCATGGGCAAGTGCGGTGGGCGCGAGCTGAACTACGTCAGCGACGTGGACGTGGTCTTCGTCGCCGAGCCGGTCGAGGGCGCCGACGAGCAGGCGGCGCTGCACACCGCGACGACGCTGGCGAGCCGGATGATGGCGGTCTGCGCCGACGTCGCCTGGCCGGTCGACGCGGCGCTGCGGCCCGAGGGGAAGGCCGGCCCGCTGGTCCGCACCCTGGCCAGCCACGAGGCCTACTACCGGCGCTGGGCCAAGACCTGGGAGTTCCAGGCACTGCTGAAGGCCCGCCCGGTGGCCGGCGACCTGACACTGGGGGAGCAGTACGTCGCCACCGTCGCGCCGATGGTCTGGTCGGCCGGCGAGCGCCCCGGCTTCGTCGAGGACGTGCAGGCGATGCGCCGCCGGGTCGAGGCGACGCTGCGCGGCGACACCGCCAGCCGCGAGGTCAAGCTCGGCCCCGGCGGTCTGCGGGACGTGGAGTTCTCGGTGCAGCTGCTGCAGCTGGTGCACGGCCGGGCCGACGACACGCTGCGCTCCGGCACCACCCTGGTCGCGCTGGACCAGCTGGCCGCCGGCGGCTACGTCGGCCGGGAGGACGCGCGGCACCTGGCGGAGGCCTACCGCTGGCTGCGCACGGTGGAGCACCGGCTGCAGCTGCACCGGCTCCGCCGTACCCACCTGCTGCCGGCGGACGACGACGAGGCCGGCCTGCGGCGGCTGGCCCGGGCGGTCGGCTACCGCGGCGACGTGCTGCCGCTGTTCCGCCGCGAGCGGTACGGCCACTTCAAGGAGGTACGCCGCCTCCACGAGAAGCTCTTCTACCGGCCGCTGCTCGCCGCGGTCGCCCGGCTGCCCACCGAGGACGCCCGGCTGACCCCGGCGCAGGCCCGAGAACGCCTGGTAGCACTGGGGTTCGCCGACCCGACGACCGCCTTGCGGCACCTCGAGGCGCTCACCGAGGGGGTGTCGCGCCGCGCCTCGATCCAGCAGACGCTGCTGCCGGCGATGCTGGGCTGGTTCGCCGGCGCCGCCGACCCGGACGCCGGGCTGCTGTCGTTCCGGCAGGTGTCGGACGCGCTCGGCACCACACCCTGGTACCTACGGCTGCTCCGGGACGAGGGCACCGCCGCCGAGCGGCTGGCCCGGCTGCTCGCCAGCTCGCGCTACGCCGCCGACCTGTTCGTCCGCGCCCCCGACGCAGTGAAGATGCTGGCCTCCGACGACGAGTTGCAGCCACGCAGCCGCGAGAGCCTGGAGGCGTCGTTCCGGGCGGTGGCCCGGCGGCGCGAGGACTGGGAGCCCACCGCCGTCTCGATCCGCAGCCTGCGGCGGCACGAGCTGCTGCGGATCGCCTGCGCGGAGCTGCTCGGGGTCACCCCCGGTCCCGGCCAGGCGCTGTCGGACGTGTCGGCCGCGACCCTCGCCGCGGCCCTCGAGATCGCCACCCGCAAGATCGAGGCGGAGCGGCGCGGGCCGCTGCCGGCGAAGCTGGCCGTCATCGCGATGGGCCGGCTCGGTGGTGCCGAGCAGGGCTACGGCTCCGACGCCGACGTGCTGTTCGTGCACGCCCCGATGCCCGGGGCCAGCGAGTCGGAGGCGGCCGCGGCGGCGCACGACCTCGCCAACGAGGTGCGCCGGCTGCTGTCGTTGCCGGCCCCCGACCCGCCGCTGCTGGTGGACGCCGACCTGCGTCCCGAGGGCCGGCAGGGCCCGCTGACCCGCTCGCTGGAGTCCTACGCCGCCTACTACGCCCGCTGGGCGCATGTCTGGGAGTCGCAGGCGCTGCTGCGGGCCGCGCCGCTGGCCGGCGACGCCGACGTGACCGCGGCGTTCCTGCGCGCGATCGAGCCGATCCGCTACCCGCAGGGCGGTCTGAGCCGTGAGCAGCTGCTGGAGATCCGGCGGATCAAGGCGCGCGTGGAGACCGAGCGGCTGCCCAAGGGCGCCGACCCGACGCTCGCCCTCAAGCTCGGCCGCGGCGGGCTCGCGGACGTGGAGTGGACGGTGCAGCTGCTGCAGCTGCAGCACGGCGCCGAGGTGGAGGCGCTGCGGACGCCCATGACGCTGCCCGCCCTGCGGGCCGCCACCGACGCCGGGCTGCTCGCCGCCGAGGACGCGCAGGTGCTCGAGGAGGCGTGGACGCTCACCTCCAAGGTCCGGGACGTCCTGGTGCTGGTGCGCGGTCGACCGACCGAGAGCCTGCCGACGGGCGGCCGTGACCTCGCCGGCGTGTCCCGCGCACTTGGCTACCCTGCGGGGGGTCAGGGCGAGTTCCTGGACCACTACCGCCGTGTCACGCGACGGGCGAGGTCTGTGGTCGAGAGGGTGTTCTACGAGTGAGCGTGCGCAATCTGACGGTGGCCGACACCCGCTTCCTGCTCCGCGAGGAGGGCAGCGGCGACGGCGTGCCGGTCCTGCTGCTCCACGGCGTCCCGGAGACGTCCTCGGTCTGGCGCCGGGTCGCACCCGCGCTGGCCCAGGGCCGGCGGGTCCTCGCCCCGGACCTGCCCGGGCTGGGCGGCTCCTCCTACACCGGGCCGTACGACGTGCCGTCGGTCGTGGCGCAGCTCGTCGCGCTGCTCGACGCCGAGGTGCCGGGCCAACGGGTCGACGTGGTCGGCCACGACTGGGGCGGCTCGCTCGCGCTCGGGCTCGCGGGCGCCCGGCCCGACCTGGTCCGCCGCCTCGCCGTCGCCAACGCGCCGTACCGGCACCTGAACCTGCTGCGGGCCGCGCACATCCCGTTCTTCGCGGTGCCCGCCGTGCCCGAGCTGCTGTTCCGGGTCGGCGGCCAGCGGGTCGTCGACACGATGCTCTCGCTCGCCTGGAAGTCCGACCGCCAGCTCGACCCCGAGGTGCGGGCCGAGTACACCGCTGCCTACACCGACCCGGCCAAGGTCGCCGCGATGCTCGGCTACTACCGCGCCGCCGCCCGGCCGCGGCTGGCCGCGCTGGTGCG
>JAOPVD010000033.1 GCA_025966295.1 Frankiales bacterium
CCATGTGCAGCGGGCCGTCGGCGCCGGCCGTGATGTAGGGCAGGTTGATGGAGGTGGCCTGGCTGGAGGACAGCTCGATCTTGGCCTTCTCAGCCGCCTCACGCAGCCGCTGCATCGCCATCTTGTCCTTCGACAGGTCGATGCCGTTCTGGTTGCTGAAGGTCTTCACCAGGTGCTCGACCAGCTTGTTGTCCCAGTCGTCGCCACCGAGCTTGTTGTCACCGGAGGTCGCCTTGACCTCGATGACGCCGTCGCCGATCTCGAGCAGCGACACGTCGAAGGTGCCACCGCCGAGGTCGAAGACCAGGATGGTCTGCTCCTTGTCGCCCTTGTCCAGGCCGTAGGCCAGGGCCGCGGCGGTCGGCTCGTTGACCACCCGCAGGACGTTCAGGCCGGCGATCTCGCCGGCCTCCTTGGTCGCCTGCCGCTCGTGGTCGGAGAAGTACGCCGGGACGGTGATGACCGCGTCGGTCACGGTCTCGCCGAGGTAGGCCTCCGCGTCGCGCTTGAGCTTCTGCAGCACGAAGGCGCTGATCTGCTGCGGCGTGAACTCCTTGCCGTCGACCCGGGTGCTCCAGTCGGTGCCCATGTGGCGCTTGACGGAGCGGATCGTCCGCTCGACGTTGGTGACGGCCTGCCGCTTCGCGACCTCGCCGACGAGCACCTCGCCGTTCTTGGCGAAGGCCACGATGGACGGGGTCGTGCGCGAGCCCTCGGCGTTGGCGATGACCGTGGGCTCGCCGCCCTCGAGGACGCTGACGACGCTGTTGGTGGTGCCGAGGTCGATGCCGACCGCTCGTGCCATGTCAGAGGTTCCTTGTCCGTAGTTGAGTGGTGCAGGCTCAGGTTGCCCGTTTCCCCGGCCAACCGTCAAATCCCCTTGAGTGTTCCCCGCTCAACCCTAGCCCTCCCCCTCCCTCGCCTCCCTCTCCCCTCCCTCCCCTTCCTTCCGGTGATCCACGGAACCAGCGCCCACGTCCGGACCCCGCAAACGTGGCCGCCGGTTCCGTGGATCACCGGAGGAGGGGCGGGAGGGCGGCCGGGGCGGGAGGGGTGGGGACGTGGGACGCTGTGCGGGTGTTGAAGGAGCTCCGCGGCCGGCACGGCGGGCCCCACCTGGGGACCCGGGTGCTGGCGCTCGCGCTAGCGCTGCTGCTGGCCGCCCCCCTGACGGTGCTGCTCTGGCGCGTCGGCGCGGCGCTGGTGCACACCTTCGTCTGAACGGCTGACCACGAGGCCGTCCTGCGCGGCTACGCTGAGCGCTGGGCGCCTCGGGGCGCGAAGTTACCCACCGGTACCAGAGCCGTGGACCCCCCGTAGGCTCCGAAGCACGCGCGCGTAGGCTCGCGCGTGCCGCGAGGCGCGCCTGGGGAACCCCCGCCCAGGCCACCCCACGACTGGAGGACGCGTGGAAACCGACCAGATCATCCGACTCACTGTCGGACTGGGCATCATGGTGATCAGCCTGGCGATCGCCGGTCGCCGCGCGCTGTTCCTCTACCGGCTCATCGCCAGCGGCCAGCCGAGCCCCGGCCGGCTGACCGGGCTGCCCAGGCGGCTCTGGATCCAGGCCGTCGAGGTGTTCGGCCAGAAGCGCCTGCTGAAGTGGACGGTGCCGGGCGTCGCGCACCTCATCACGTTCTGGGCGTTCGTCATCCTGACGCTGACGATCATCGAGGCCGTCGGCGCGCTGTTCGACCCGCACTTCGCCATCCCGGTCATCGGGCGCTGGGCCGTGGTCGGCTTCCTCGAGGACCTCATCGGCACCCTGCTGCTGGTCTCGCTGGCGACCTTCGCCTACATCCGCGTGAAGAACGCGCCCGAGAAGGTGCACCGCGACAGCCGGTTCTACGGCTCGCACACCGGCCCGGCCTGGCTGGTGCTGGGCATGATCTCGCTGGTCGCGATCACGCTGTTCGGCTACCGCGGCCCGCAGATCAACACCGGGGTCTTCCCGTTCCAGGAGCACGCCGGCTGGGCGTTCACGTCCTGGCTGGTCGCCAAGGCGCTGCACCCGCTCGGCCACGACGTCAACATGGTGCTCGAGACCTTCTTCATCCTCGCCCAGATCGCCGTCATCTTCGGCTTCCTGGTGCTCGTGATGTACAGCAAGCACCTGCACATCTTCCTGGCACCGCTGAACGTCAGCACCAAGCGCGACCCCGACCCCGACAAGCCGTCGCTGGGTGCGCTGCTGCCGATGATGAGCCACGGCAAGCCGCTCGACTTCGAGCAGGCCGACCCCGAGACCGACACCTTCGGCGTCGGCAAGGTCGAGGACTTCAAGTGGTCGGCGATGCTCGACATGGCGACCTGCACCGAGTGCGGCCGCTGCCAGTCGCAGTGCCCGGCCTGGAACACCGGCAAGCCGCTCAGCCCGAAGATCCTGATCATGGACCTGCGCGACCACCTGTTCGCGAAGGCGCCGTACATGCTCGCCACCGACCCGGTGGCGTTCCTCGACAGCGCGCCGGACAGCGGCGACCCGAGCCACGAGGTGCCGGAGTCCGGCTACGGCCGGGTCGTCGGCTCCAACCAGTTGCAGTACACCCGCCCGCTGGTCGGCACCGCCGAGCAGCTCGGTGTCATCGACCCCGACGTGCTGTGGTCCTGCACCACCTGCGGCGCCTGCGTCGAGCAGTGCCCGGTCGACATCGAGCACATCGACCACATCCTCGACATGCGCCGCTACCAGGTGCTCATCGAGTCCGCGTTCCCGAGCGAGGCCGGCGTGATGCTGCGCAACCTCGAGAACAAGGGCAACCCGTGGGGTATGAACAACTCCAGCCGCACGGACTGGATGGAGGGCCTGCCCTTCGAGGTCAAGGTCGTCGAGGGCACCATCCCGGACGAGGTCGAGTACCTGTTCTGGGTCGGCTGCGCCGGCGGTCTGGAGGACCGCAGCAAGAAGGTCACCCGCGCGTTCGCCGAGCTGCTGCACACCGCGGGCGTCGAGTTCGCCGTCCTCGGCGCGATGGAGTCCTGCACCGGTGACCCGGCGCGTCGTCTCGGCAACGAGTTCGTCTTCCAGATGCTCGGCCAGCAGAACGTCGAGGTCCTCAACAGCGTCGGCGCCACCCGCGAGAACAACGTCAAGATCGTGGCGACCTGTCCGCACTGCTTCAACACGATCGCGAACGAGTACCCGCAGCTCGGCGGCGACTACGAGGTCGTGCACCACACGCAGCTGCTCGGCAAGCTCGTCGCGGAGGGCCACCTGGTGCCGGTCACGCCGGTCGACCAGACCGTGACCTACCACGACCCCTGCTACCTCGGACGGCACAACCGGGTCTACACCCCGCCACGCGAGATCCTGGCCGCCATCCAGGGCCTCACCACCACCGAGATGCCGCGTTGCAAGGAGCGGGGCTTCTGCTGCGGGGCCGGCGGCGCCCGGATGTGGATGGAGGAGAAGATCGGCAAGCGCATCAACGTCGAGCGGACCGACGAGGCGCTGGCGCTGGACACCGACATCATCAGCACCGCGTGCCCGTTCTGCATCACCATGCTGAGCGACGCCGTGACCGCCAAGCAGCAGTCCGGCGAGGCCCGCGAGAGCGTGCAGGTGCTCGACGTGTCGCAGATCCTGGCGCGCTCGCTGAAGGCGCCGGCGCTGGTCGGTGCGGCCGTCACGGCCGACGTCACCGAGCAGGCCGCCGCGCCCGCGCAGGCCAGCCCGGAGGCCACCGCCGGGGCCGACAACCCGCAGCTGGCCCAGGCCGGCAACACCCCGGACACCAGCGGCACGACGACCGGCACCACGCCGGGCGACGCGCCGGGTGGCCTGTCCGAGAACCAGCAGGTCGGCCCGCCCGAGCCCCCGCAGCCCTAGCGCGGCAGCCGGCACCGTCGGGGCGCACCGCCCCCGACGGTGCCGGACTCACAGGTCCGCCACAGGTCCGTGCTCGATCTTGGGAGAACCCCCTTCGACAGGGGCCGACCCGAGGGATCTCACATGGACAACAAGAAGTGGCTGGCTCCCGTCAGCCTGACCGCCGCCGGCGTCGTCGCCGGCGCGGTGCTCGCCGGCGCGCTGTCGGCCAACGCCGCGACGCCGTCCCCGTCGCCGAGCACCAGCGGCGGCAGCACCGCGGAGGCTCCCGACCACGACGGTGACCGCTCGAAGCCGCAACGCTCGGACGAGAAGCTGCTCACCGGTACGACGAAGTCGAAGGTGGAGGCTGCGGTCAAGGCGAAGCACCCGACCGCGACGATCCTGCGCACCGAGACCGACAGCAACGGCGTCTACGAGTCGCACGTACAGCTAGCGGACGGCAGCGAGGCCGTCGTGGTGGTCGGCAAGGACTTCACCGTGACCGGCACCGAGCAGCACGGCCGCGGCGGCGGCCACGGCAGGGGTGACCGCGACAAGGACGGCCGCGGCGCTCCGGACGCGACCGGCTGATCCGCCTCCAGCACGACCACGGCCCGACCTCCTGCCAGGGGTCGGGCCGTCACGGTCTGGGACCGCTACCGACCACCGTGATCTGCGAGGGTGGACAGGTGCCGGGGCCGACGCGGGGTGAGCAGCAGGCCGCGGCCGCGCGCGACCAGGGTCTGCACAGCAGCGGCTGGCAGGCGCTGGGCACGTCCGTCCAGCTGGTGGTGACCGACCACCCCGAGCAGGCGCGGGCGGCGGTCGAGCAGGTGCTGGCCGCTGTCGACCTGGCCGCCAGCAGGTTCCGGGCCGACTCCGAGCTGAGCCGGCTGGTGCCGGGCCGGTGGACCGAGGTGTCGCCGCTGCTGGCGCAGCTGCTCACGGTGGCCCGCGACGCCGCGGAGTGGACCGACGGGCTTGTCGACCCGACGGTCGGCCAGAGCCTGCGCGACCTGGGCTACGACACCACCTTCGAGCAGGTCACCAAGGCCGGGGCGGCGCTGACCGTCGTACACCGCCCGGTCGGCTGGCAGCAGCTGCAGGTCCAGGGCGCCCGGGTCCGCGCACCGCACGGCCTCGACCTCGGCGCGACCGCGAAGGGCCTCGCCGCCGACCTCTGCGCGCAGGCCGCCGCCGAGGCCTGCGCGGCGGCGCTGGTGAGCCTCGGTGGCGACATCGCCGTCGCCGGCAGTGCTCACGGGCGCGGCTGGCCGGTGCTGGTCAGCGACACCGCGGACCCCGGCAGCCCCGACTCCTCCGGCCAGGTCATCACCCTGTACGCCGGTGGGCTGGCCACCAGCGGGACCCGGGCGCGCCGGTGGACCCGCGGCGGGCAGCTGGTGCACCACCTGGTCGACCCGCGTACCGGGCTGCCGACCCGCGGTCCGTGGCGGACGGTCAGCGTCCTGGCCGAGACCTGCGTGCTCGCCAATACCGCCAGCACCGCCGCGGTCGTTGCCGGTGAGGACGCTGTGAGATGGCTGGGAATGCGCGGTCTGAGCGCCCGTCTGGTCGGTGAGGACGGCACAGTGGTGCTGGTAGGTGATTGGCCCGACGAGGAGGGCACGTGAGCACTGCCAGCGCACCCACGCTGTCCGAGGCGCCGTACTGGTATCTCACCCGCAGCACGGGCATCGTGGCCTTCGTCCTGCTCACGGTGGCTTTGGCGGTCGGCATCGCCGCGACGCAGCGCACCCTGGCCAGCCCGTCCTGGCCGCGGTTCGCGACCCAGGGCCTGCACCGCAACGTGTCCTTGCTCGGCGTGGCCTTCCTGGGCGTGCACATCGTCACGACCCTGCTGGACGGCTTCGTGAACATCACCTGGTGGGCCGCCGTGGTGCCCGGCGCCTCGCACTACCGGACGCTGTGGGTCGCGCTCGGCACCGTGGCCTTCGACCTCACGGTCCTCGTGCTCATCACCAGCCTGCTGCGACTGCGGCTCAGCGCCGCGCTCTGGCGGCGCGTGCACTGGAGCGCCTATGCGCTCTGGCCACTGAGCTGGCTGCACTTCCTCAAGACGGGCACCGACGCCGCGCACGGGCGCTTCGGGGTCTGGCTCGCCATTGCCTGCGCCGGCGTGGTGAGCGCTGCCGTCGCGGGACGGGTGGTGGCCGGCAGCGCCGAGCCGCAGCCGCTGCGGAGCCCGGGGCGATGAGGCTGCTCACGGCCGCCGGCCCGTTGCTGACCGAGCACCTCGGCGCCCACGGGGAGCTGCAGCTGGCGGACCGGCAGCAGCTGCTCGAGGCGGTCGAGGGCGCCGGGCTGCTGGGCCGTGGTGGTGCCGGCTTCCCCACCGCCCGCAAGATGCGCACCGTCGCGGCCGGCTCCCGGCCGGTGGTCCTGGCCAACGGCTGCGAGGGCGAGCCGGCCAGCGGCAAGGACGCGCTCCTGCTGTCCCGCCACCCGCACCTCGTCCTGGACGGCTTGCAGGCCGCCGCGCACGCCGTCGGCGCGGCCGAGGCGCACCTCGCGCTGCACCGCGGCAGCCCGGCACTTCCCTTGGTACGCAAGGCGATCGCCGAGCGACGGGACCGGGCGACGGTGACCCTGCACGAGGTGGAGCCGCGCTACGTCGCCAGCGAGGAGTCGGCGCTCATCAACCACGTCAACACCGGGGTCGCGAAGCCGGTGTTCACGCCGCCGCGGCCGTTCGAGCGAGGCATTGGGCGGCGCCCCACGCTGGTCAACAACGTCGAGACGCTGGCGCACCTGGCGCTCATCGCCCGGCACGGCGCGGCCTGGTTCCGCGCGGTCGGCGACCCGGAGGAGCCCGGCACCCAGCTCTTCACCGCCGACGGCGCGGTGGTGGAGGTGCCGACCGGCACGGCGGTGCGCTCGCTGCTCGACCTGCGCGGCCTGCAGGCGGTGCTGGTCGGTGGCTACTTCGGCACCTGGGTGGGCGTGGCGCAGGCTCAGGACCTGGTTCTGACCCACCGTGACCTGCGGGCCGCCGGCGGCGCGCTTGGCGCGGGTGTCCTCGTCGGGCTGCCGGCAACCGGCTGCGGGCTCGTCGAGACCGCGCGGGTCGCCACTTTTCTGGCCGCCGAGAACGCCGGGCAGTGCGGGCCGTGCTTCAACGGGTTGCCCTCGATCGCCGCCGCCGTGCGCGCACTCGCCCTCGGGCCGTGGGACGACCGCACGATGACCGACCTGGACCGCTGGCTGGGCGTCCTCGCCGGTCGCGGCGCCTGCCGGCACCCCGACGGCGCGGTGCGGTTCGTCCTCAGCGCACTGACGGTCTTCGCTGCGGACGTCGTTGAGCACCGGGCCGGGCGACCCTGCAAAGGGGTGCACTCAGCCCCGGTCCTTCCGGTGCCGCTCGACGGCCGGAGCTGGACATGAGGGTCCGCGTCAACCCCATCGACTGCACCGCCCACGGGCTGTGCGCGGAGCTGCTGCCGGAGTGGATCTCGCGGGACGAGTGGGGCTACCCCGTCGTCGACTCCCAGACCCTGCCGGCGCAGCTCGTGAAGAGTGCCAAGCGCGCCGCGGCGGCCTGCCCCACCCTCGCCCTGCGCCTGCAGCAGGACTGACAGCACACTGCCAGCCCGCGTTCAGGTCGCATACGCGGCCGGCGACGCATGCTGACGGCATGGACATCGACGGCCTGACCCGCAGCAGCGCCACCGACCGCGACCGGGTGCGCCGGCGGTTGCTGCTGGTCAGCACCGCGGCCGGCGTCGCCGCGGTGGCCACGACCGGCGCGCTCACGGTCGCGCTGGTGCCGGTCACGGTCTCCAGCGTCTCGGCGACCTCCCCGACGCCGGCGGTGACGTCCCCGGCGGCGGCCGCCTCCCCGCCCGCGGCACCCGCGACGCTGTCCGCCACCTCGGCGCAGCCCCAAGCGCCGGTCGCAACCTCCGGCGGCAGCTGACGAGTCAGGCCGGTATGAGCTAGGAGCCGTCCTTGAGGTTGCGCAGGACCCGGGCCGGGACGCCCACGGCGATCGAGTAGTCCGGCAGGTCGGTGGTGACGACGGCATTGGCGCCCACCACGCAGCCCTCACCGATCGTGACGCCGGGAAGGACCGCCACGCCAATGCCCAGCCAGGTCCCGGAGCCGATCCGAACCGGCTTGGCAGGCGTCATGGCCCAGGAGAAGCGCGGCGGTCCGGGCTCGCCGCGCAGCTGTGGGGCCAGCCAGCTGTCGTAGTCGTGAAGCTGGTCGAGCAGGGAGATGCGCGCACTCATGAGCACGCCCTCACCCACCTCGACCAGCTCGCCGCAGGTCACGGTCAGGTCGTTGCCGATGACCGAGCCGGCGCCGATCTTCAGCTGCGCCGTCGCGCTGTTGATGTTGATCCAGGCGTTCTTGCCGATGTAGGCGTCCTTGCCGAGCTCGATCTGGCGTGCGACGTGACGTCCCTTGGCGTGCGGCAGTCGGTACGGCCAGCGAACCTCGGCATCACTCCGGCGGGCCCGAGCCTGCAGGCGCAGGCGCTCGGCCAGCGTGCCGTCGATGGACGAGCGCTTCATGCGTGCACCAGTGACTCCTGCCGATCCAAGAAGGCCTGCAGCACGGCCGGATCGACCGTGCGGGTGGCTTGCAGCGTCCGTCGTACCAGCAACTGGCGCGGGAGTCCGGCAACACCGGCAGCACGGCCGCAGAAGTAGGGCCACCGGACGCCCCGGCGGCCCGCATTGCGCCACTCACGCCTCGTCGCCGCGAGCAACAACCGGGGGCGCAGCTGGGGTGGGTTGCGGACGCCGCACCACAGGCCGTTACGGGCGATGTGAAACCAGGTGCGGAACGGTCGGCTGCTTGCCCCGAGCTCGTGCGTCACCCGGGCAGCGGGCACGAGCACCGCCCGGTGACCGAGCAGCCGGGCCCGCCAGGCCAGGTCGATGTCCTCGTAGTACAGGAAGAAGCGCTCGTCGTAGCCCCCCAGCTGGACGAAGACGTCCCGGTTGAACAGCGGAGCCGCACCCGGTGGCGAGAACACCTCGTACGGCCGGGCCGGCAGCTCGTCGACCGGGCGTCCCTGAAGGAGCTTGTAGGCCGTCGTGCCGTGACGCCAGCCGTCACCCGCACTCTCGATGGCTCCCTGCGGGTCCACCAGGACGCTGCCCCAGGCCCAGACGTCGCCCTGCTGAACGTGAGCGAGCAAGGCCGTGAGCCACCCGCGCTGAGGACGGGCGTCGCTGTTGAGCACCACGAGCCAGGGGCGGTCGGTGGCCCGTGCTCCGGCGTTGGCCGCACCGGCAAAGCCGGTGTTCGTCGGCAGGGCCAGGACCCGCACGTCGGGTCGCGAGTCCAGCAGCGCCCGCGACCCGTCGGTGCTCCCGTTGTCGACGACGAGCACGTCCAGCTCGGGCTCGCCCTGCGCCACCAGCGCGTCAAGGGTCTGGATTAGCAGGTGGGCGCCGTTGAAGTTGGGAACCACGACGGTGACGTCGCGTGCCTGAGCGGGTCGGTCCACGGCGGCACGCTATCTCCCCGACCCACGTGTGCCACCGGTCGTTTGCACCGCTTTGTCGCCGATTCGGCGTCTTCCTGCGCATCTGTCGGAGAATTGGCCCGAACCGCTACAGGCGAAGCGGGCTCGGGCCGACAAGTTGGACGTGATGGTCCTCCGGAGAGATCCGTCCGAGCGGACCCTCGGGGTCCGTGCGCTTCGCTGCCTGGCAGCCGGCGCGCTGCTGCTGGCGCCCGCCCTCCTCGGCCCCCAGGCGCAGGCGACCACCAGCCGCCAGGCGATCCACCCCAGCACCTTCGGCTTCGGCCTCCAGGCCAGCACCGACACCAAGGGGCTCGGAGGCTGGATGCCGCGCTCCGGAGCCGCCTGGGACTACGCCTACCGCTATCTCGGCGGCGGCACGGGCAACGGGGCCAAGAACTGGACGGCCTGGGAGGCGAACGCCACCTACCCGATCAGCTACGCCCGCGTCGCGGCCTCCAAGGGGTACACGCCGGTGTTCACCTACTACCAGCTGCTCGCCAGCTCCAAGCCGTGCGGGACCTGCGGCGAGGCCCAACGAGACCTGGCCGGCCTCAACAGCGGCCCGCTCATGAAGGCGTACTTCAGCGACTTCGCCACGCTGATGAAGCGCCTGGGTTCCGGGACCCACGATGGCGTCGCAGGGTTCGGCGGAGACGCCCTGGTGCACGTCGAGCCGGATCTTTCCGGCTACGCCGAGATGGCAGTGCTCTCCAAGAGGCACTGCTTCTCCTTCTGCACCGCGACGGGCAACAGCCCGGCAAACCTGCGATCCGCGGTGGCGAGCTCCGGCTTCCCCCTGGCGGCCAGCTACCCCAACACCTATCAGGGCTTCAACCAGGTGCTGCTCAGGCTGCGCGACACGTATGCGCCCAACGTGCGTCTGGCCACCCACCTGAGCAACTGGGCGACCGGGTTCGACCTCAACTCCGCGACGGCTCCCCATCTGGACCCGCTCGCTCTCGGTGCGAAGGCAGGAGCCTTCCTGGCGGCCTCCGGCGCGGGGTGGACCAACGGCACGCACTCGCCGTACGACCTGGTCTTCAACGACGTGTCCAACAAGGACGCCGGCTACTACACCCACGTCCTCAAAAAGCCTCGCTTCTGGGACCAGGACAACACCGTCTTCCCCAACTTCCACCGCTGGCAGGACTACGTTCGCGCCGCGACCACCGCCACCGGCCGGAAGGCCATCGTGTGGCAGGTGCCCATCGGCAACCAGCGGTACGCCAGCATGAACAACACGCCTGGGCACTACCAGGACAACCGGGTGGAGTACTTCTTCGACCACGTGTCGGAGCTCGCCGGCGCGAACATCATCGGGGTGCTGTTCGGCACGACGATCCGCCAGGCAACCAACTACGCGGACTGGGCCGGGGACGGGGTGACCAACCCCGCGCCGATCTGCTCCAGCGACGGCTGGAGCTCCGGCAAGGTGGTCTGCAGCAGCACGCAGACACCGGCAGCCGACGATGACGGCGGCTACCTGCGGGTACGCGCGCGGGACTACTACCGGGTGCCGTTCACGCTCCGCTAGGCCCTGCGGCTGGTCGCAGCAGCGTGAGCACGCGAGGATCGGGCCCGCGAGACGTCGTCCTAGTACGAGGTCCGAGAGGAGTCCCATGCGTTTCACACGCTCCGTGCTGGCAGGCTGCCTGCTTGTCGCGACCGCGGTGGGCTCGGCACCCGCCGGCTCGGCGCCGCGAAGGGCGGCTCCCAGCGTCCTTGGCATCGGCCTCATGGCCAGTACGGACGTCCGGGGGCTGGGCGGCTGGATGCCCAGGTCAGGCGTGCCGTGGACCTATGCGTACCGGTACCTCGGCGGCGGCGCGCTCCGCCCGTCCAAGAACTGGACCGGTTGGGCGCCGAAGGGCAGCTACCCCATCCGGTACGCCCAGACCGCCGAGTCGCACCGCTACGTGCCGGTCTTCACCTACTACCAGATGCTCGCCGGACCAACGAGCTGTCCGGGCTGCGGAGAGGCGCGACGGGACCTCGCCAACCTCAACTCGCCCGCAGCGATGCGGGCGTACTACGCGGACTTCGCCTTGCTCATGAAGCGGCTCGGTCCCGGGACGCACGACGGCGTCAGGGGGTACGGCAAGGACGTCATCGTTCACCTCGAGCCGGACCTCTCGGGCTACGCGCAAATGGCGGCGTTGCGCCCCGCGACCAACTGCTTCGGCTTCTGCAGCAAGGCGGGGAACGACCCCTCGAACGTCCGGGCGTCCGTGCGCAGCTCCGGCTTTGCGGGCGCCCTGCGGTACCCAGACACCTACCGGGGCTTCAACCAGGTCATCCTCCGGCTCCGGGACACGTACGGTCCCAACGTCCGGTTGGGCCTGCACACCAGCAACTGGACGACCGGCTACGACATCAACTCGTCGAAGGACGGCACGCTCGACGCAGCCGCCCTCGGCCGCCGGGCCGGGGCCTTCGCGGCGGCGTCCGGTGCGCGCTGGACGGACGGCAGCCACTCGACGTACGACCTGGTCTTCAACGACGTGTCCAACAAGGACGCCGGCTACTACAAGAACGTCCTGCGCAAGGACCGGTTCTGGGACCAGGACAACCGGACGTTCCCCAACTTCCACCGCTGGGAGGCCTACCTCAAGGCCGTGACGACCACCACCGGGCGCAAGGCGTTCGTGTGGCAGGTCCCCATCGGCAACCAGCACTACCGCTCCCAGAACAACACGGCCGGTCACTACCAGGACAACCGCGTCGAGTACTTCTTCGGGCACATGCGTGAGCTCCGGGCGGCAGGCGTCGCGGCGGTGCTGTTCGGCACCACGATTCCGCAGGCCACCAACTACGCGGACTGGGCCAAGGACGGAACCACGAACCCCCTGCGGACCTGCTCCCGCGATGGCTGGAGCAGCGGTCGCACGGTGTGCAGCACGCGCGTGGCGACCAGCCCGGACGACGACGGGGGCTTCCTGCGGCTGCTCGCTGGCAACTACTACAAGGCGCCGTTGCCCCTGCCGGGTTGAGCCTGCCTGGCTACCCAGTCAGGTCAGGGCGAGCGATGCCCCACCACTCTGGCCGGAATGCCGACGGCGATGGCGTGATCCGGTACGTCGTCCAGCACGACCGAACCCGCCCCGACGACCGCACCGTCCCCGACCCTGCACCCGACCACGGTGGCGTGCGCGCCGATCCACGACCCCGCGCCGATGGTGACGTCGAGCTCCTCGATGGGCTGCTCCCGAACCGGCCCGTGCCCGTGCACGCCGTGGTTGCCGGCAACCAGGACCACACCGGGCGACAGGAGCGCCTGCGCCCCCACTCTGGCCCAGGTGCGTGACCAGCCACCCCACACGCAGCAGTAGGGACCGATGCTCGCCTTCGCGCCGATCTCCACGCGCTCGGTGAAGCGCAGGCTCGCCAGCGGCGAGATCCAGGCGGTGGGATCGATGCGTGCACTGGTCCGCGGCGCGATGTTCTCCTTCGCCACCGTGCGGGCGAGCTGCGTGAGCGCAAGCACCTCTTCGGAAGAGAGTCCCTGCAGCTGCGAGGCGACCCGCAGCCCGTTGCGCAGGTGGCGCAGCTGCGCGCGCGGGTGCCGCCCCAGGATCACAGAGATCCGTCCGACGCCGTCGCCCGGGGCGCCACCTGCGGGTGGTGGGCGGCGTAGTAGCCGGCGGCGGTCGACCGCTTGACCCCGTTGAGAACGGCGCCGACGACGTGGGCGTTCACGTTGTCCAGCCGACGCCTGGCCTCAGCGGCCTGCCCGCGTTGGGTCTTACCGGCCCTGACCACGAGGATCACGCCCTCGACCTGGGTGGCCAGGACGACCGCGTCGGTCACCGGCAGGACCGGTGGAGCGTCGACCACGATCACGTCGGCGAACTCGTCGAGGTCGCTGAGCAGCTTGGCCATGGCGCGTGACCCCACCATCTCGCTGGGGTTGGGCGGCAGCGCGCCGGCTGGGAGGACCAGCAGACCGTCCTGCCAGGTCTGCAATGCCTCTGCCAGGCCGGCCGAACGGGTGATGACGCTGGAGACGCCAACCGCGCCCTCCAGTCCGAGCATCGCGGCAACGTTCGAGCGCCGCAGGTCGGCATCGACGAGAACGGTGCGCTCACCGCTCTGGGCGAGCGCTATCGCGAGATTGACGGCCGTCGTCGTCTTGCCCTCGCCGGAGGAGGGCGAGGTCACCAGCAGGATCCGGACCGGCGCGTCGGGATCGGCGAAGGTGACGCCGGTGCGGAGCGTGCGGTAGTTCTCACCCGCTGGGTCGTTCCCCACGATCGCCAGAGCGCGCTTGCCGCGTGGCATCCGCGGGACGACGCCGAGCACCGGTGCGCGGGTCGCGACCTCGGCCTGCGCACCGGTCTTCACGGACCTGTCGAGAGCGTCCAGCACCACGGCGGCGACCACGCCTGAGGCCAGGCCGAGGAGCAGGCCCAGGAGCAGGTTGTACGTACCGCGTGGTGCGACCTGCTTCCCACGAACCGCCGGGTCGATGACCTGCAGCTGGACGGCAGTTCCTGGAGCACGGCTCTTCTCGAGGTCGGCGACCGTGTCTGCCAGTGCCAGGGTTGCCGTGTTGGCGATGGACCGCGCACGCAGGGGGTCTCCGTCACGCGCCGAGATCTCCAGGATGAGCTTCTGGGGAAGGGCCCGCGCGGAGATGCTGCCTCGCAGCGACTCGACCGAATCTGGCAGCGACAGGCGCTCACGCACCTTGCCGACCACCGAACGAGACTGCGCGATCTCGGCGTAGCTGGGCAACAGGTCGGACGTCAGCTGGACGCCTTGGAAGCTGTTCTGGATGCTGGAAGCCGTCGGGATGTTGACGAACACCTGCGCCGTGGACTCGTAGCGCTCGGCCGTGCTGCTGTTGAGCAGGACTCCGCCGATCACACCAGCCACGAGGCAGAGGAGGAGCGGGACAAGCCGACGACGAAGCACCTGCAGAAGCCCTACTGCATCCATCTCGGCAATCTATCCTTTCGGGACCCAGCATCCGACGAACGCTGACCGGAAGGACGGACGTGCCGCCGAGGGTGACAGCGCTGGTCGTGACGTACGGGCACGTGGACGAAATCAAGGACTGCCTCGAGGCCCTCCTGAAGCAGCGGGTTCGCGGGGGGATGGAGGTCGTCGTCGTCGACAACGGGTCGACCGACGGAACGGTGGACGTCGTGCGGCAGTGCGTCGGGCCGCGTTTGAGGCTGGTCGAGGAGAGCACCAACACGGGCTATGCGGCCGCCACGAATACCGGCGCGCGACTGGCCAGCGGACAGCAGCTGCTGCTCGTCAACCCTGACTGCATCGTCGACTCAGGAGCGGTCCAGCGGCTCGCCGACCACCTGGATGAGACCCCGGGCGTCGGGGCTGTCTCCGCGTTGCTGCGCTACCCGGACGGTTCGCGGCAGGCCTTCTGCCGACGGGACCTGACGCTCCCTCTCGTGCTGTGGGACCTCACCTGGCGCGGGCGCGCATTTGACCGCGCCCACCGCCAGGACGCTGGGCGCCGGCACCGTCGCTACGGCGAGATGCTGGACGCGACCCCCACCGAGCCCTTCGAGGTTGATTGCCCCGCAGCGGCCTGCGTCCTCGTGTGGCAGCCACTGGTCCGGGATCAGGTCATGGCGCCGGAGCTGCCGCTGTTCTTCAACGACGGCGACTTGTACGACCGCCTGCGCGCCAAGGGGTACAGCGTGCACGTGCTGCCGGAGGCCACTGCGCGGCACGGCTACAGCACGTCGCTCCAGCGGCTGCCTGACGCACGCCGCCGAGCGGAGTTCGTCGCCGCGATGCGCTTGTGGGCCAAGCGCTGGTGGCCGCTGCGGCGGCGTGCCGCGCTGTGGTGCCTGCTGGTTGCCGATGCGCTGCTGTCACGGGGCTTCTGGCGGCGAGGCACGCTCGGCGGCCTCGGCCTGCCGGGAGGTGCGACACCGTGGCTGACGGTCGTCCCGGGTCCCGCGCGCCGCCTGCGGCTGCTGCTGCTCGGTCACCGAGAGGCTGCGCGACTGTGGTTCCAGGCCGCCCGTCGTCGCTCTCGGCGCCGGTCGGTGCTGCGAAGGGCCCGTTGGGCGGCACGGCTGAACGGCGCGACCCTGGTGATGGAGGTTGACCGGACCGCGGACCTGCCGCGCCGGCTGCTCATCGATGTGCGACGACGCCAAGTCGGGACGCTGCGCATCGGACCACGCGTCCTCGTGCAGGAAGGCGTCATCGTGCGGTTGTGGGGTGGCGAGCTGGTGCTCAGGCAGGGCGCGCAGGTCCGGTACGGGGCAGTCCTCACGGTGAAGGGGCTCCTCGAGGTGCAGCCGCGCGTGACCATCAGCCGGGCCAGCAACGTGCACGCTGATGGCCACGTCGTCCTCGAGTTCGGCTGCAGCCTCGCCGAAGGGGTGACCCTGGTGGACAGCTCGCACCAGCTGAAGACGCCGCTGCCCGTGCTCGACCTTCCGATCGTGCAACGCGACATCCATGTGGGCGCCGGGGCCTTCGTGGGCGCGCACGCGGTGGTCATGCCGGGCGTGCGCATCGGGCGCCGGGCCGTGGTGGGCGCCAACTCGGTCGTGACGCGGGATGTCCCTGAAGGCGTGTTGGTGACCGGCTCGCCCGCGACGGAGCGCGGCTAGCGCCTGCCCAGCAGCAGGTCCTTCAGCCGCGCGGTCTCACCGGCCAGCGTGAAGTTCTCCTCCACCCGTGCCCGGGCCCGTTCCGTCATGGCCCGCATGGCGCCCGGGTCGGCCAGCACCTGCTTGAGGGCCAAGGCAAGCGCCGGGGCGTCGTCCGGCGGCACCATGAGGCCACACCCGTCGCCGAGCATCTCGGGGATCGCCACCACCTGGCTCGCGACGACCGGAACTCGGCGGGCCATCGCCTCCTTGATGACGACGGGCATCGAGTCCCGATCGCCATCGCCCGCGACCCGTGCAGGGAGGCAGAACGCCTTGGCTCCGGCGATCCGCGCGAGCGTCTCGTCGTGCGGCCGCGCGCCGAGCAGGCGGACCCGTCCTTCCAGGCCGAGCTGCGCCACAAGGACCTCGAGCGCCTCACGCTGGCGCCCTTCGCCGATGATGTCGACGGTCAGCTCCTCGACCTCGGCGGCGGCGCGCACCAGAACGTCGAGGCCCTTCTTCTCGACGAGCCGTCCCACTGCCACGACGTCAGCTCCCTGCACCCGCGGCCAGGGCTCTGCGGGAACCACCACACCGCACACGACCACGTCGACCGCTCGCGTCAGTCCCAGATGGGTACGCAGCCACTCGCGGTTGTAGTCGCAGACCGTGATCAGCCGATCGGCTGCCCGCAGCTTCCGGCGGAGGTTGCGCTGGCGGCTGAAGATGTCGTTGGCGTGCAGGGTCACAGACCAGCGCAGGCCGGTGAGGTGCGCGAGCAGCAGCGCCGCCGCCGCCCCGGACCAGGCGAAGTGCGCATGCAGTGCCTGGCCCTCGACCCGGCGTGCGACACCCGGCAGCAGCGTCCACGGCACCTGCTCGGGAAGGCGGCCCATCTCCCGCCGCATCCGCCCTACGTCGACGAGGAACCGCACGTAGCCCAGCGGCCGCCTGACGGCGGCGTACGCGTGCGCGCTGAGCAGCTGCGGCCAGCCTGGCTGCAGGTCGGCGAGCACCAGCACGCCCTCCTCCGCCGGCGGCGCCACCTCGCCGTGCCCGATCGTGATGACCTGGACCGCGACGCCGATGCGCCGCAGCTCCGCGATCTCACCGGTGACGAAGGTCTGCGTCGGCTGGACGTACTTCGTCAGGACGTAGGTGAGCGATGTCATGGAACGTTCGCCCGGACCTCGAGCGTCGGCGCGATGTCGACGAGTCCGTTGGCGCCATCACGCCCGGCGACGGCCAGCTGGGCGGCACTGTTGCGGGCGAGCATGATGCGGCTCCAGTCGCGGGGTACGACGGCGACATCGAGGTGGTAGCGCCCCTCACCGACGTTGAGGTCGAACGTCGCCCGCACCCGGGCCCGCTCCCCAGGCGCAAGTGCCGGGACGTGCGGACCGTCGTCAGCGCGCCAGCCGGCGACCAAACCGGCCCCCTCCTTCGAGATGCGCATGCCGAAGATCCCCGCGGGAGTTGGCGAGGTGGCCTCAACGACGAGCTCCACCTCGACGCGCTGACCAGCACGCCAGAGCAGCGGCTCGGTGACGCCGTCGGTGATGCCGAAGCAGACGAGTCGGAGCTCGCCGGTCTCGCCCGCGTCCTCACCGATCGCCCCCGCGCCGCTGTCCTGCGCGAGCAGTTGGTGGTACCGGCCTACGACGTCGTGGGGCTCGCCCTCAGCGAGCAGCGCCCCCTTCTCCAGGAGCAGAGCGCGGTCGGCAAGGGACAGCACGGCTGTCAGGTTGTGGCTGACGAAGAGGATCCCGACACCCTGTTCCCTCATCTCCCGGATGCGCTCCAGGCACCGCACCTGAAAGGGCAGGTCACCCACCGCCAGCACCTCGTCGACGACGAGCAGGTCCGGCTGGGTGTGGATCGCGACGGCGAAGCCGAGCCGCATGAACATGCCCGACGAGTACTGACGCACCGGCTGGTCGATCACGCCCGCCAGCTCGCTGAACGAGATGACGTCATCGAAGACGGCCTTGATCTGCTTGCTCGACAGCCCCAGCAGCCGGGCGTTCACACCGATGTTCTCGCGACCGGTCAGCTCGGGGTTGAAGCCGGCACCCACCTCGATGAGGGGCGCCGTGCGGCGGGGCCGCTCGAGGGTGCCGGTGGTCGGCTGTGACACACCGGCGGCGAGCTTCAGCAGCGTCGACTTCCCGGCGCCATTGCGCCCGATGACCGCCACGACCTCCCCGGCCTGCACCGCGAGGTCCAGGGCCCGGAGGGCCCACACGTCCTTCGGCTTGGCACGCCGGACCAGGCCCAGGGCCAACGACCGCTCAGCGCGGACCTTGTACTTCTTGGAGACACCGGTTGCCCGGAGCCGGAGCTCGCTCATGCTGTCCTTCCAGGGAGTCTGAGGACCGCTCGTCGCACCTGTTGGCTCAGCGCCCAGTCCAGCAGGCAGGCGCAGACCCCCCAGACCGGGCCGACGGCGTAGCCGGCAGCCAGCGCGCGCCGCCAGATGCCTCGCGTCAGCCTCCGGGGCGGCAGCGGCCGGTCGCGCCACCGCTCGGCCTGGCCGGGGACCCCGCCGGCCAGACGCGTCACCTTCGTGCGCAGCTCGCGCAGGTCGCGTGCCGGATGCTGGATGACCGCATCTGGGGTGTAGACGAGCCGGCCTCCGACACGTCGGCAGAACTCGGCGTCGCCCCCGGTACGGAGGCTGGCATCGAAGCGGTGGGCCGCCACCACCGACGCTCGCACTGCGAGGTTGCAGGTGGCGGCGTACCCATCCCGGTTGACGTAGGCCTCTTGCTTGAGGTGACGGCAGGCGTCCACCCACTCGGCGGGCGTCGGACGCGCACTGCGGAACGTGAACTCGACGCCGCCGCCGGACAGCTCGGCATGCTCCAGGGCCCGCAGGTGGCCCGAGACCCACGTCGGTGTCACGACGCAGTCCGCGTCCGTGAACAGCACCGCCGCCAGCCCGCTGGGGAGCGCGTCCAGGGCGGCGTTGCGGGCCGCGTAGGAGCCCCGGTTCTCAGGTAGTGGCACGACCGTCACGTCGTAGCGGCGCGCCACCGCCAGCGTCGTCGGATCGGCCCCATCCACGGCCACGACGACGTGCACCGTCCCCGCGTGGTCAAGGGCTGCGAGCGCGCGCAGCGTGGGCGCCAGGTCTTCACGCTCGCGGTACGCCGGCACCACGACACCTACGGGGTCCTTCACACCGGCACCCGGGGCAGCAGCCCCTGCTCGCCGCCGACGGCGCGTGCCGACGGCACCCGACGATGGCGTTGGCCGATGCCGGCCACGATGGCCGTCGACGCCCAGAACAGCTCGGATTGCTGAGTCAGCAGCGCAACGGTCAGCAAGTTCAGGCACGAGGCGGCCATGGCCACCGCCCAGGCACGTTCCACTGGGCTGAGCCGGGGCCGGGCAGCCACCTCGAGGAGCAGTGCCGCGATGGCCAGGAGCGCCGCCAGCGCCAGCACCCCGGCGAACAGGTACACGAGGGCGTACTCGCTGTCGATGCTCTTCAGACCGGTGCGCGCGTAGACGGCGGCCGTCACCGAGCCGTCCTCGTTGGGCTTGCCCAGCAGCGAGAACTGCTCCGGGTCCTTCACCACGGCGAGGATCTCGAGGCGGTACTGCGCGCTCCTGGCCTCGCGGGTGTCCCCTGTGCTGGCGGCGACCAGGCGGTCGACCGTGGCCGCGATGGGCGTCGTGACGATCACGGCTGACAGGACGGTGAGGAGTGCACCGACGCGCAGGACCGCGATGCGGCGAAAGGAGATCAGGAGCCAGGCCGTTGCTCCCAGCGCCGCGACGAGCAGCGGTCCTCGGCTCAGCGTGCCAGTCAGGGCCAGCAGGCACAGGCCCAGCGCACCGAAGAGCGCGACGCGGGCCAGGACGGCCCGCACGGTCAACGCCAACGCCAGGGTGAGAACGAGGACGAGCGCGAGGAACATCCCGAAGGCGATGGGGTGGCCGAAGCTCGCCTCCGCACGTACAGCGCCGGCGCGCAGCTCGGGACGGGCCCATTGGGAAGCCTGGTACTGCGGCGGCATGAGGCTGAAGAACGGATTGGGCACGCCGTTGTGCTCGCGGATGCCCTCCAAGGCCAGCAGGGTCCCCGTGGCCACGACCGTGAAGCTCAGCGCCCGGACCGTCTCGACCTCGGTCGCGAGGAGGCGGAAGACGACATAGGGAAGGGCCAGCTGGAGAAGGAACGTGATCACCGCTCCGACGCCGTTGCTGAAGTTCAGCAGCAGCGAGGCGGACCGGAGCACCACGAGAACGAGCACGGCGACGTCCAAGGCCCCCCAGCGGACCCGACTCCGCTTGGCGAAGGCGACCGGCAGCAGGACGATGCAAGCCGCGCTCATCGGGGTCAGCCCGATGGCACGCGTGACGTAGCGGCCGTCGTAGAACGGGACGAGCACGACGACCGCGGTGGCCACCACCAACGCCGCCCTTGGCTGCCTGGCAGCGAGCAGTGCGAGAGCCACGCCGAGTGCAAGAGCGGCCAGCACAGCCGGTGGCGCCGGCAGCAGCCCGGACGCCGCGACCAGGACGATGAAGGGCGCCGCCAATGTCGCCCCGCGCAGCCGCCAGCTCATACGAGATCCGGGAACTCGCCGGAGCGGCGCCTGAACACCGTCCAGGACAGCACGAGCAGCAGAGTGCCGCCCACTGCGGAGACCAGCACCGCCCGGAGGCCGATGGGTTGCTGGAGCACGGCATTGCGGTAGAGCGACAGGACACCCGTCATCGGGTTGAGGTCCAGGTAGGGACGCGCTTCAGCAGGCACCCGGGAGACGGGGTAGAGGATCGGCGTGGCGTAGAGCCCGACGAGCAGCAGCGACTCGATCACGTAGCGGATGTCGCGAAACGCCACGTGAAACGCCGCGGTGAGCAGGCCCACGGCGGCCACCACCAGCAGGTGCAGGAGAACAGCCACCGGCAGCAGGAGCAGGTGCCAGCTCCACGTGCCGGCAACCACCGTCGCGCCGAGCAGCACGAGCAGCGAGGCGGAGAAGGCGATGCCCACGCCCCCGATCGCAGCTGCCGGGAAGACGACGAGCGGGACGGACACCTTGCGCACCAGGCTGCTGTTGTCCGTCACGGCAGTCGTGGCGGCCAGCAGGGACTGCGTGAAGAAGGCCCAGGGCAGGATTCCGCTGATCACGTACACCGGGTAGTGCGGAACGCTGTCGCCGAGGCGAAAGACCTGGGTGAAGATGACGGCCAGGACGACGGCCTGGAAGAGCGGCTGGGCGACAGCCCAGAGAACGCCCAGGGACGTCGCCTTGTAGCGGACCTGGAAGTTCTTCTGTGAGAGCGCTCCGACGAGGGCCAACCGCTCCCGCCACACCGCCGGTCGGGGGTCCTGCACGGCGGTCACTCCTGATCTCCGGCAGCCGACCCGTGCGACCTACAGCGGGGAGCTCGCATCAGCGGCACGGTACCCCCCGGACGCCCGCGAACAGCGTCAACAGGCGGTCGCTGACCGCGTCCCACGCATGCGACTCCAGCCACCCCGCAGGCGGTTTGCGACGGCCCTCCGCGGTGGCCGCCAGAGCATGGCGGGCAAAGGCCTCCGGTCCGTGCGCGATGCGGACGCGCGGCACGTCGTCAATCCCAGGAAGGTCCGTGCTGACGATGGGGAGCCCCGCCGCTGCGTACTCCAGCAGCTTCATGGGAGCCATGCTCTCGGTGAGGGCGTCCCGACGGTGCGGCAGCAGGCCGGCGGAGGCCGCGGCGAGCAGACCAGGGACCTGCTGCACCGGCACCGGGCCCAGCCACGTGACGGGCAGCAGCCGCAGCCGCGCCGCCTGCTCGTCGGTTGCCCGCCCGGCGACCACCACGGGGACCGTACGTGCCGCCGCCGCTATGAGGTCCAGGTCGACGCGTTCCTGGACGTTCCCCACGTAGACCGCAAACGGACCAGCGGGCAGGCCATCGGGCGCCTGCGCCGGTTCCTGGAGGTCGACACCATTGCCGACGGTCGTGACCTGCAGCCCGTAGTCCTGGCGGAGCCGGTCGGACAGCACGTCCGAGACGGCCGTGACGACAGCTGCCGCACCGGCGGCGCGGTATCCCGCCTCCACCCGCCGCAGCGCAAGGCGCATGCTCGGCAGTGCTCGCCAGTCGTCGACGGCGTCGAAGGCGCGATGCTGGGCGGGCAGCAGCCCTATCAGCGGCGCGGACAAGGGCGTCGCTCCCACGACGAGCCGCCGGCCGCTGGGCGACAGGCGTCGCGTCAGCGCCCTGGCGGTGCACCGCCACGCCCACCCATCAGCCATCGAGCCACCGACCGGCCCGGGCACACGCAGGTCGAGAGCCCGGCAACCTGGCAGCCACGACGGGATCTCGCGCACACCGACCGCCCTGCCAAAACGGGGGAAGTCGACCACGGTGAGGCTGGTGACCCGCGGATCCCTTGCCCAGCGCACGAGCAGGGCTCGCCACCGCGTTCCGTGCGTCTCGAGGTCGGAGAAGCGCGTGCCAAGCAGGACCACCACGTCGGTCATCGCGCGCCTCGGCCCTGCTGTGCGAGGCTGCTCGCGTGGTCGACCTGAACAAGGTGGGCGTGGTGATCGTCAGCTACGCCTCGGAGCCGACGATCGCCGCCACGCTGACGGCGCTGCCACTCGGTCGTCTTGGTGGGGTCGTCGTGGTCGACAACGCGTCCCCCGACGCCAGCGCGGAGGTGGCCCGTCGCTGCGGCGTTGTCGTGCTCGAGCAGGACAACCTGGGCTTCGGCGCCGGCAACAACCGTGGTGCTGCTGAGCTCGGAACCGAGCTCGTGCTCTTCCTCAACCCCGACGCAGTGCTCCAACGCGAAGACCTGGAGTGCCTGGTCGCCTATCTCGACGCCCACCCGGCGTGCGCGGTGGTGGGGCCGCGGGTGCTGTGCGGGGGCCGTCCGACCTACTCCGCCGGACGCCTGACCAGCCTGGCGGGGGAGCTGCGGCCGCTCCTTCCCGATCCGCTCAGCCGCCTTGGCCCCAAGCGCCGCCTCCCTCCTGAGCACGCGCTCAGCGGAGCCGTCGGGTACGTCGAGGGGGCGTGCTTCCTGATACGTCGGGCAGTGCTTGCGGAGCTGGGCGGCTTTGACGAGGGCTACTTCCTCTACGGCGAAGAGCTTGAGCTGGGCCAGCGCCTGGCGCGGCTCGGCTGGGAGGTTCACCTCTGCGCCGACGCCGTCGTGGAGCACGCCATGGGCGTGTCGACGCGTGCCCTCGGACAGGGTGCGGGCCTGCACCTGGCCCGCAGCCAGGTGCGCTACCTGCGACGTTGGCACGGCGAGCGGGCGGCGCGCACCTGGGCCCGCGCCGCGCGGCTGTCCTGGGCCCTGCGGGCCCGCACCGGACGGCTGAGCCAGGACGATGCGCACGCGCTGCGAAGTGCCGTGGCGGAAGCGCTTAGCCACCCGCCACCCCCGCCAGCAGGTCTGTGAGAGGTGCTGCCGCCGCCGTCCAGCTGCGGGGCAGCGGAGCTGCGCGCAAGACCGCTTCACGGCGGTGCCGGTCGGTCACATCGGCGACCAGCGAGCGCAGCGCAGACGCCAGGGCCTCCGGCCCGTCGGCGATCACGCAGCCCTGGTGGGCGGCGGCCGGTACCGACCTGGCGCCGTACGTCGTCGTCACGACGACCCTGCCTCGCGTGAGCGCCTCGATGATCTTGAGCTGCGTCCCCGCCCCGCGTACGACCGGGCTCACGACGACGGCTGCCTCGTCGTAGAGCGCAGTCAGGTCCTCGACGAACCCCAGGCCCCCAGGCACCAGCTCGCTGCCGCGGCCGGCCACGACGAGCTCGTGGCCCAGTCGCGGCGCAACCTCATGGACCAGCAGGCGCAGCCCGTCGGCGTTCGGTCCGTAGCGCCAGTCCGCCACCGCCAGCACCGGGCCGTCTCGCGGCGAGGGCGGGCCGGTCGGCACCTGAGCAGCGTTGGGCACGACCACGACGTCCGATGCGCCCCATCCGCGGACGACCGAGGCGTCGGCCTCGTCGACGCACACGCAGGCCCAGGCCTCGGCAACGGCCCGGGGCTCCCAGCGCCGCGCCTTGAGCGCCTCAAGTCGCCCCAGTGCCGTGCCTGCGGCTGCTTGCCTGTGCACCTCCAGGTTCTGCAGGTCAAGCACCACCGGGACGGCCAAGGGCGGCAGCTCCGGAGCCAGGTACGAGTGGGAGACGACGAGGGCAGCTGCACCCTCGCACAGCGTCTGGAGCACTGCGCCGGAGTCCTTGTCCAGCAGCCTCCGCCCCAGGAACGGACCAGCTCCCGCGACAGCGCCGAGGCGAGACCGGCCGGCGACCGGGAGGGCGATCGCCTCCGAGGAGACGGCGTCGGAACCCGCGCCGACCGCGACGACGACCCGTACCTCGTGCTGCTCGCGCAGTGCTGCGATGAGGCCGTCGAGCCGGACCCGGCCACCGTTCCTGACCGGCCAGGGACTCTCGTTGCAGAGGACCACGATCATGCCAGCACCCGGCCGACCTCGTGCAGCGCCCGGGAGAAGGCAGCCCGCTGCTCGTCTCGGACCCTCGTCACCGCCGCCTCCAAGGCGGGCAAGGACGCCAGCGCCCCCCGCACCACGGGGGCGAGCGCATCCGGAGTGGCGTAGTGGGCGCCCGCTCCGAGGTAGGAGCGCAAGGCCGCCGTCTCGGACGCCACGACCGGCCGGCCCGCCGCGACGGCTTCGTAAGCGGCCCGCTGCATGGTCGCCTTCCTCGTGGTCAGAGCCAGGACCAGCGGTGCGCCCGCGATGAGGTCGAGGTAGTCGGCACGTGGCAGGTAGCCGGTGAGGCGCACGTTCGACGGGACCTGCAGCCCGGCCGGCGATCGACCGGTGATCGCGAAGCGCACGTCCGGCAGCTGCTCCGCGGCGGAGAGCAGGGCGTCGATCGGCTCGTCGTCGTACCAGCTTGCCGGGAACACGACCTCCGCGTGCCGCTCGGCGGCAACCGCCGTGGCGGGCGGGTCATGCACGGCGATGACGCGCGAGAACCCCTCTGTGAGTTCAGGGATGGTCACCAGGGCGAGATCGGCTCGGGCCGCCAGCCGCCACGACAGCGGGTGCCCCAGGACCGCCTTCGAGTGGCAGTCGACCACCAGCTTGCGGCGGGTGAGACGGCGCCACATCAGGGCGAGCACAACCAGAGTCGACGGTGGCGCCATCACGATGAGCACCTCGGGGCGACGCCGGGCCAGCAGGACGAGAGTCCGCAGCGCCTGGACGAGGTGCCGCAGCGGCGCGGTGCGTCGGTCGGTCAGGCGGCCCACCGCCACGAAGGCGCACTCTGCCCCGAGCGCAGCGGCGAGATCCTCACTTCGGCCGTGATGCCCGATCCACGACACGAACAGCGCGCGCCGCGCGGCGAGGGGGCGGCCGAAGGTCATCTCAGAGGCGGTGGACACTGGGCGCAGGCTGCGTGATGGCGGCACGGGTGTCCAGAACCAGCGTCGCATGCGCGCTGACGAGGTCCAGGTCGAGGCCGGGGTGCGGCGTGAGGACAACGACGGCGTCGACCGACGCCAGCAGCTGGCTGGTGAGCTGCTGGCTGTGCAGCAGCTCGGTGTCGAGCACCAGCTCCGGCACGAAGGCATCGCTGTAGAGGACCGTCGCGCCCTTCTGCCGCAGCTTGTGCATGACCTCGATCGCCGGCGACTCACGGCAGTCGCTGATGCCCGGCTTGTACGCCGCGCCCAGGCACAGCACGCGCGAGCGGCTGAGGGCAAGGCCCGCGTCATTGAGCAGGTCTGCGAGCCGCGTCACCGTGAAGGAGGGCATCTGCGCGTTGATCTCCTGGGCGAGCTCCACGAACCTGAAGCTGAAGCCGAGCTTCTTGACTCGCCACGAGAGGTAGGAGGGGTCCACCGGGATGCAGTGCCCACCGACCCCGGGGCCGGGGTAGAAGGGCATGAACCCGAAGGGCTTGGTCTTGGCGGCCCCGATGACGTCCCACAGATCGATGTCGAGCTGCCGGCAGAACACCGCCATCTCGTTGACGAGAGCGATGTTGACGTGCCTGAAGGTGTTCTCCAGCAGCTTTGCCATCTCGGCCTCACGCGGCCCCG
>JAOPVD010000036.1 GCA_025966295.1 Frankiales bacterium
CGTCGGCGGCGGCGCCGGGCAGCGGCCTGGCCGCCGGGCGGCTGAGCGCGTGGAAGGGCTGCGGCGGCGGCTTCCAGTGCGCCACCCTGACCGTCCCGCTCGACGACGCCGCGCCCGCCAAGGGCACCGTCGGCCTGGCGCTCACCCGGCACCGCGCCACCGGCCAGGACCGGATCGGCTCGCTGCTGGTCAACCCCGGCGGTCCGGGCGCATCGGCGGTCGAGTTCGTGCAGGGCAGCTACACCGACTTCCCGGCGGCGGTCCGCCAGCGCTTCGACCTGGTGGCCTTCGACCCCCGCGGCGTCGGCCGGAGCGCACCGGTGCGGTGCCTGTCGACGCCGGAGCTGGACGCCTACTTCCATCTCGACCCGGTGCCCGACAACCCGCGCGAGCTCGCCGCCCTCGAGGCCGGCAACCGCAAACTGGCGGCCGGCTGCCAGCGGCGCTCCGGCCGGGTGCTGCCCTACGTCGCCACCACCATCGTCGCGCAGGACATGGAGCGGGTCCGGCGGGCCGTCGGCGACGCCAAGCTCAGCTACCTGGGGTACTCCTACGGCACCGCGATCGGCGCGTCCTACCTGGAGCAGTTCCCGACCCGGGTGCGCGCGATGGTGCTCGACGGGGCGCTCGACCCGTCGCTGACCTGGGACCGGTTGCTCGCGGGCCAGTCCAAGGGCTTCGACGTGGCGCTCAACGCGTTCCTCGCCCACTGCGAGTCGACCCGGTGCGCCTTCCGCACGGCCGTCTCCGGCAACCTCACGGCCGCCTACGACCGGCTGGCCCAGAAGGTCGAGACGCAGCCGCTGCCCGGCGACGCCAGCCGGACGGTCGGCCCGGACGAGTTCCAGCTCGGCGTCGGCGCCGGCCTGTACAGCCGCGCCTACGGCTGGCCGGCGATCGCTGCGGCGCTCGCCGCCGCCGAGCGCGGCGACGGTGCCCCGCTGCTCGCGCTCAGCGACAGCTACCTCGACCGCAGCGACCAGGGTTACAAGAACATCTCCGAGGCCAACTTCGCGGTGAACTGCATCGACCGGCCCTGGCCGCGGACCGTCAAGCCCTACCAGGACCTCGCGGCCGAGGTCGGCAAGAGCTACCCGCGGTTCGGCCCGGCGATCGCGCTGTCGGGGCTGGGCTGCGCCGTGTGGCCGGTCGCCCCGGTCGGCCGGCCGCACCGGGTGACGGCGCCCGGCAGCCCGCCCGTGGTGGTCCTCGGCACCACCCGCGACCCGGCGACGCCGTACAGCTGGGCGGTCGGGTTGGCCGGCCAGCTGTCCCGCGGCGTGCTGCTCACGCACCGCGGCGACGGCCACACCGTCTACCGCGCCGGGGCGCCCGGCTGCATCCTGAACCCGGTCAACGCCTACCTGGTCGCGCTGCGGGTGCCGGCCGCCGCCAGCTGCTAGCGGTCCTTCACCCGCACCACGAACGCCAGCCCTGACCAGGTCGGGTCGATGGCGCAGACCTTCACGTCGACCCGGCCGTGCGCCAGCCCGTGGTTGCGCACGACGTTCTCGTCGAGGTCGGTCCCGAGGCCGCTGGCCCGCTTCGGCCACGCCACCCAGACCCGGCCGGCCGGCGTGACCCGGGCGTGCAGCACCGGCCAGCGGCGCACCAGCCGGGCCCGGTCGGGGCAGAACAGCACCCCCACGTCGTACGGCGCAGAGCCGGCGCGGCCCTGCACGGTCACGCCGGCCGGCAGGGGGCCGAGGTCGAACCCGGCCGGCGCGCCGTCGAGCAGCACCCGGGAGCCGGTCTGGATGCCGAGCTTGGCCGTCAGGGGAGTACCGCTGTAGCCGGCGGTGGTCATGGCGCCAGGGTAGGCAGGCTTCGCAGTCAGGGCACGCACAGGAAGCACCCGTACGGTGGCTCCAGTGGCCGGTGCATCCGGTCGATGGGTCCAGTGACTCCGACCGAGACGAGGACCGCCCACGTGCCAGCCGTCCACGGCGTCGTGATGCCGCCGCTGCGCACGATGCTCCGGAGCATCGGGTTCCAGGTCGTGGAGGGCACGCTCATCCCGGCCCTGATCTTCTGGTCGATGCTGCACCTCACCGGCCTGGTGTGGGCGCTGTTCGCCGGCCTGGCCTGGTGCTACCTGGCCATCGCGCGGCGCTGGCTGCGCGGGGCGACCCTGCCGGCGGTCCTGGTCGTGGCGGCCCTGCTGTTCACCACCCGCACCGGGATCGCCCTGGCCTTCCAGTCGACCTTCGTCTACCTGCTCACCCCGACCATCAACGCCTTCGTGCTGGCCGCTGCATTCGCGGGCTCGGCCCTGCTGCGCCGGCCGCTCACCGAGCGCTTCGCGCGGGACTTCGTCGGCCTGCCGGCCTCGGTGACGGCGCTGGCGAAGGTGCAGACCGTGCTGCGGCGGCTGTGCCTCGTCTGGGCCGTCGTCAACATCATCAACGGCTGGGTGGCGCTGCAGCTGCTGATCGCCGACCGCTACGACGCCGTGCTGCTGGCCCGCTCGGTCCTCACGCCGGTGCTCACCGCCGGGGCGGTGGCGTGCTGCGTGCTGATGGGCCGTCGGGCGCTGCGCGCCGAGGGCATCCACCTGCACCTGCGCTGGCGCGACCGCTAGCGCGATCCGGTGCGACCTGGCGCGTCCACGCCGTTGCGCCGATCCGCCGGGCGGGCTGTAGTGCAGACGTGGCCGACTCGCAGCCCTTCGTCGTCGGGCCTGGCCCGTCAGCAGGTCCGTGGCGGGTCCTGGCGACGGGTGCCCGGCCGTGCGCGTCGGCGAGCGGACGTTCGAGGCAGGTCCTCAGACGTTGGTCTGGCTGCCGCGCGGGGAGCCGCATGCCTTCGCCACCAGGTACGGCGTCACCGTCCTCGGCCCGGGTCTGAGCTAGAGCGCGCTGCTGCCGTCGCGGCATTGACGCTGTACAGCGGGCCGCGCTGGTGCCACTCGTTCCAGGTGGTCCAGTCGCCTGTGGGTCGCCCGAACAGGTAGCCCTGCGCGGCGTTGATGCCCAGGTTCTGGGCGCAGCGCAGCTCGGCCGGCGTCTCCACGCCTTCGGCGGTGATGGTCGCGCCCATCTCGACGCCGAACATCACGACCGCGGCGGCCAGGGCGCGGCGGGCGGGATCGTGGTCGATCCCGGCGACGAGGGAGCGGTCGAGCTTGATGACCTCCGGTGCCAGCCGCAGGATGTGCCGGAACGAGGCGTAGCCGGCTCCGGCGTCGTCGACCGCGATCCGGACACCCAGCGCCCGCAGCGCCCGGGACGCGACGCAGATGTCGTCGTAGTCGGTGATGGAGGCGTGCTCGGTCACCTCCAGCACCAGGCGGCTGGGGTCGATGCCGCTGGTGGCGATGACCTCGAGTAGGGCCGGCCGAACGAACGTCAGCGGCCCGACGTTGACCGACACGTAGATGTCCTCGGGCAGGCGCCGGGCGGCGATGAAGGAGCACCGGAGGGCCGCGAGCTCGAGTTCCACGCTGAGACCGACAGCGGCGGCATCGGTGAACCACTGCTCCGGAGTCCGGTCCGAGGCGGGGAAGCGGGACAGGGCCTCCGCGCCGACGAGTCGGCCGGTCGCCACCGACAGGATCGGCTGGAACACCGGCACGATGTCGTCGGAGGCCAGCCGCTCGTAGATGGTGCTTGCGACGTCGCGCAGGTGCTGGTCGTCGAGTGCGTCCTTGCCGAGCCGGTGGGTGGTGCCTGCGAAGCCGAGCAGCGTGCCGTCCGCCGCGAGGCTGGGTGCCGCGCTGCCGCCGTACCACTGCTCGCTGCCGTCCTTCATGACGCAGCGCCACCGCTCGTGCCGCCAGCCGCTGCCGGTCGCGAGGCTGCCGGCGAGCCGGGAGAACTCCCGCGGATGCACGATGTCGCGCAGGGTCATGCCGACGAGCTCCTCCTGGGAGTAGCCGAACAGCTCGGTCAGCATGCCGCCCGCGGACGTGATGCGGCCGTCGGCGTCGCACTCCCACGGCATCGCCTCGGTGGCCTCGGCCAGCAGCCTGACCTGCTGCTCGGCCAGGCGCAGGCGTGCCTTCAGCGTGCGGCGGCCACGGGCGAGCACGAGCCCGACCAGCGCGGGCCCGCGGTGGACCTGCCACCAGCCCACCCGGTGGTCGGGTTGA
>JAOPVD010000041.1 GCA_025966295.1 Frankiales bacterium
GCGGCCACCGGAGCGACCGGGGGCTGGGGGGCCAGCGACTTCGGGTCGACCGGGGCCCGGGTCGCCAGCGGCCGGGGGCGGGCCGGCGCGGCAGCCACCTCGGACGGGCGGTGCACCCGGCCGGTGCGGACCAGCACAAGGCCGAGCAGGGTGCCCGACCGGAGCCCGGTCAGGCTGGCGTCGAGCACGTCCTGCGACGTCCGGCCGGGGACGGCGCACAGCAGCACCCGGTCGGTGAGCGCCGCGACGAGCCGCGACTCCGGGTGCTCCAGGGTGCCGACGTCGACGATGACCGAGTCGTAGTCGTTGCGGGCCTGCTGGAGCAGGTCGACGAGCGACTGGTGGCCCAGCAGGTCGGCGGGGGCGGAGGAGAAGCCGGACGGCAGCACGTGCACGCCGTCGGAGGTGAGCCGCGGCTCGCCGGTCCCGCCGCGCAGGCGGTCGGCCAGGCCCGGCCAGAGCGGCAGGCCGTGCAGCGTGTGCTGGGCGGGGTTGCGGACGTCGGCGTCGATGAGCAGCACCTTCAGCCCGCGACGGGCCAGGCCGGAGGCGAGCGAGCCGGCCGTCGTCGACGTGCCGCACAGCCGGCTGGGGGCCGTGACGCCGAGGACCGCGCAGCCGGTGCTGCGCTGCTCCAGCAGGACCTCGCCGACGACCCGGTCGACCGCGTCGCGCTCGATCTGGCTGGCGCGGCGCTCACCGCTCTCGCGGCGCGGCACCACGCCCAGGACGGGGAGCTCACAGAGCGTCTCGCCGGGCTTGAGCGCCGGCACCTTCCGGCGCAGCGCCACGGCACCGACCATGCCGAGGGCGGCGAGCAGGCCCGCGCCCACGCCGGCCAGGCCGCCGCGCAGCAGCTTGGGGGAGACGCTCTGCACCTTCGTCACCTCGAGCGTCCCGGCGGCCCGGGCCGCCGGCCCGAGCAGCGCCGAGGTGGTGATGAGGGTGTTGCGGTCCGAGCTGTTCTGGGTGCGCTGGCGGCTGAGCGTCGCGAGCTGCTCGTCGGCGGCGCTGCGGAGGGGGTTGGTCGGCGGCAGGCCGGCGACCCGCTTCGCGAGCGCGTTCTGCTGGCCTGCGAGGGCGGTCTGCTCCTGGTCGAGCAGCGCCACCGCCGACTTGACGCGCTGCGAGCTCTCGGACTGCAGGCGCTCGGCGCCCAGCGTGGCGTACGTCGACGCCAGCTCGTCCGCCGCCGCAGCAGAGGTCGCCGTCGCGGTGATGTCCAGGACGTCGCCGTTGGTGCCGGCCCGCGACTCCACCTTGACGGCGTCGGCCGTGAGCGAGGCGAGGCCGAGCTTCTTGGCCACCGCCTCGCGCAGCGCCGGCGAGGACATCGTGTCCAGCACCTCGGAGGGGACGATGCGCGTCACCCGGCTGACCGGGTCGGCGGCCGTCTTCTGGCTGATGTGCACCGCGGAACGGGCGTCGTACCCGGGGGCGTGGTCGGGTGCGGCCAGCGCCGTCAGCCCGCCGACCAGCGCAGCCGCGGCCAGCGGGAGGGGCAGCCCCCGCAGCACGCGGCGACGGGTGGCGGAGCTGGTGTCGTTGGAGGCGTCCATGGAGCAAGATGCTGTCCCGCAACGGCGTCCAGCGGTTCGTCACGCCGACGCACCGCGTACTACCCCGACCATCGTGGACTTCGTACGCCATCTGCGGGAGGACGGACTAGCAGCGCTAGATGACGCATCTCCTACGCCTTTCACCGCAGGATCTTGGACATGACTGTGCTGCGTCGTTCCAAGGCTGACCTCGTCTGGCGGTCGGGGGACGTTCCCCGCCGCGCGAAGGCGGCCGAGCTGGTGGTCGGGGACGGGCGCGCGCTGGTCCGGAGCGGCGAGGACGTGGTCGAGCTGGACGAGCTCGGGATGGCGCTGTGGCCCCTCCTGGATGGCCTCCGCTCGGCCCCCACGCTGGCCCGGGTGCTGGCCGAGCAGCGCGGGGAGCCGTCGCTGGCGACAGCGGTCGCCGTACGCACGGTGCTGGAGGAGCTGGCCGCCGCCGGCGCCATCACCTGGGTCTGACGGCGTACGTCGCTGACGTACGCCTCGTACGCCAGCGGCGCCCCTCTGGAATCATGGGGGCATGACCGCCGTGCGCCCCACCGACCTCGACCCTGCGATCGCCAGCACCCTCAAGCGCGACAAGGACGGCCTCGTGGTCGCCGTGTGCCAGCAGCACGACACCGGTGAGGTGCTGATGGTCGGCTGGATGGACGACCAGGCGCTGCACCTCACCCTCACCACCGGGCGCTGCACCTACTGGTCGCGCTCCCGCCAGGAGTACTGGGTCAAGGGCGAGACCTCCGGCTCGCAGCAGTGGGTCAAGTCGGTGTCGCTGGACTGCGACGGCGACACCCTGCTCGTGCAGGTCGACCAGGTCGGAGGCGCCTGCCACACGGGGGACCGGACGTGCTTCGACGCCGTCCAGCTGCCCGCCGTGGTCGGCGAGCGACCGTGAAGCTGGGCGTCACGACGCCCTCGGCCGAGCAGTTCGCCGAGCTCGACCAGCCGCTGGTGCCCGTGGTGCGCCGGCTGCTCGCCGACGGCGAGACCGCGGTCGGGGTGTACCGCAAGCTGGCCGGCAACCGGCCCGGGACGTTCCTGCTGGAGTCCGCCGAGCAGGGCAAGCAGTGGTCGCGCTGGTCGTTCGTGGGGGTGCGCTGCGCCGCCGTCCTCACCGAGCGCGACGGCCGCACCCTGTGGCTCGGCGAGGGTGCCCCCGACCTGCCCGAGGACCCGCTGGAGGCGGTCCGGGTGCTGGCCCGCCGGCTCCGCTCGCCCCGCGACGCCGACCTGCCGCCGCTGACCGGCGGGCTGGTCGGCTACCTGGGCTACGACGTCGTACGGCGCCTCGAGCGGCTGCCCAGCACGGCCCCCGACGACCTCGGCATGCCGGAGCTGGCGATGATGCTGGCCACCGACCTGGCGGTGCTCGACCACTCCGACGGCACCGTGCTGCTCATCGCCAACGTCCTGCAGGGCGGCTCCTACGCCGACGCGGTGGCCCGCCTCGACGCGATGGCCGCCGACCTGGGGGCCAGCGCCGACTCCAGCGTCGCGGCGCTCGACGGCTCCGTCGTACCCGAGGTGCGGGCGCCGTCGGCGCAGCGCTACATGGACGCGGTGGAGACGGTGCGTGAGCACATCCGCTCCGGTGACGCCTTCCAGGTGGTGCTCAGCCAGCGCTTCGAGATGACGACCGAGGTGGACGCTCTCGACGTCTACCGGGTGCTGCGGGCCACCAACCCGTCGCCCTACATGTACCTGCTCCGGTTCGCCGGCCACGAGTCGCCGTACGACGTGGTCGGCAGCTCGCCGGAGGCGCTGGTGACGGTCACCGGGACGCGGGCCGTGGTGCACCCGCCGGCCGGCACCCGGCCGCGGGGAGCGACCCCCGACGAGGACGCCGCGCTCGCCGCCGAGCTGCACGCCGACCCCAAGGAGCGCGCCGAGCACGTCATGCTCGTCGACCTGGCCCGCAACGACCTGGGCCGCGTCTGCGTGCCGGGCACGGTGGACGTCGTCGACTTCATGCGGGTGGAGCGGTACAGCCACGTCATGCACCTGGTCTCGACGGTGTTCGGGGAGGTGCTGCCCGGCCGGGACGCGCTGGACGTCTTCGACGCGACCTTCCCGGCGGGCACCGTGTCGGGGGCGCCCAAGCCCCGCGCCATGGAGATCATCGAGGCCCTGGAACCGACCCGGCGCAACCTGTACGCCGGCACCGTCGGCTACGTCGACGCGGCCGGCGACATGGACATGGCGATCGCGATCCGGACCGCGGTGCTGCACCAGGGCAAGGCCTACGTGCAGGCCGGCGCCGGCCTGGTGGCCGACAGCGACCCGGCGGCCGAGCAGCGCGAGTGCGAGAACAAGGCGGCCGCCGTGCTGCGGGCGATCGCGGCCGCCGAGACGCTGCGCAGCGCATGAACGCACGCCGCGAGCTGCGGTTGGTCGTCGTGCTGCTGCTGGTCGGGGCGGCCGTGACGCTGTTCGCCGCCGCCCGTCCCTGGGGCGCCGCCGTCGTCGACCAGGGCGCCCGGCTGCCCGTGCGCACCGTGCAGGTGACGGGGGAGGACCTGGCACCCGGCCTGCGGGCGCTCGGGCTGGTCGCGCTCGCCGGCGTGGTCGCGCTGGTCGCGACCCGGGCGTGGGGGCGGCTGCTGGTCGGTGCGCTGGTGCTGGCCTGCGGCGTCGGGGTCGTCGCGCTGGCGGTGACCGGCACCGGCGGCGCGGCCATCCGCGCGCACCTGCCGGCGGGCGTGGACGCCCGCACGGTGAGCAGCGTCACGACCACCGCCTGGTGGGTGCTGGCCGGCCTGGGCGGCGCGGTCGTCGGGGTGGCGGGCGGGCTGGTGCTGTGGCGGGGCCGGCGCTGGGCGACGCTGTCGTCGGCCCACCAGACGCCGGCCGCGCGGGCCCCCGAGCCGCCGGCCACCGACAAGGCCGTCTGGGACGCCCTCGACCGCGGCGAGGACCCGACCTCCTAGACCCCGGACGCAGGCCCGTGATCGCGCGGACTACCGTGACCGGGTCACACCGTCCAACCGGTACCAAGGCAAGGGGTCCCCGCAGTGAGCGTGCTCGACGACATCATCGTCGGGGTGCGCGAGGACCTCGCCGTGCGCCAGGCCGCCACCCCGCTGGCGGAGCTCAAGGACCGGGCGCAGGCCCAGCAGACGGCCCAGGACGGGGTCGCCGCGCTCCGCCAGGCCGGGGTCGCCGTGATCGCCGAGGTCAAGCGGAGCAGCCCCAGCAAGGGGGCGCTCGCGGCCATCGCCGACCCGGCTGCGCTGGCGGCGGACTACGAGCTCGGCGGCGCCTCGGTCATCAGCGTGCTCACCGAGCAGCGCCGCTTCGGGGGCTCGCTCGCCGACTTCGACGCGGTCCGGGCGCGGGTCGACGTGCCGCTGCTGCGCAAGGACTTCATCGTCTCCAGCTACCAGCTGTGGGAGGCCCGGGCGCACGGCGCCGACCTGGTGCTGCTCATCGTCGCCGCCCTCGAGCAGGAGGCGCTCATCAGCCTGCTCGAGCGCACCGAGTCGCTCGGCATGACGCCGCTGGTCGAGGTGCACGACGAGCTCGAGCTGATCCGGGCGCTCGAGGCCGGGGCGAAGGTGGTCGGCGTCAACGCCCGCAACCTCAAGACCCTCGAGGTCGACCGCGGGGTCTTCAGCCGGCTCTCCCCGGAGATCCCGGACCAGGTCGTGAAGGTGGCCGAGTCCGGCGTCCGCGGCCCGCACGACCTGCTGGCCTACGCCGCGCACGGCGCCGACGCGGTGCTGGTCGGCGAGGGCGTCGTGGTCGGCGGCAACCCGCGGCAGGCGGTCGCCGACCTGGTGACCGCGGGCGCCCACCCGGCGGCGAGGCACCAGCCGTGACCGCTCCGGAGCTGCCGGACCGCGCCGGGCACTTCGGCCCGTACGGCGGCCGGTTCGTCCCCGAGGCCCTGGTCGCGGCCCTCGACCAGCTGTCCCAGGCGCACGCCGACGCCCGGCGGGACCCGGCGTTCGTCGCCGAGCTCGACGACCTGCTCGCCAACTACGCCGGCCGGCCGACGCCGCTGACCGAGGCCAAGCGGTTCTCGGAGCAGGCCGGCGCGCGGGTCTTCCTCAAGCGCGAGGACCTCGCCCACACCGGCTCACACAAGATCAACAACGTGCTGGGCCAGGCGCTGCTCACCAAGAAGATGGGCAAGCAGCGGGTCATCGCCGAGACCGGCGCCGGCCAGCACGGCGTCGCCACCGCCACCGCGGCGGCGCTGTTCGGCTTCGACTGCACGGTCTACATGGGCGAGGAGGACACCCGCCGGCAGGCGCTCAACGTCGCCCGGATGCGGCTGCTCGGCGCCGAGGTCATCCCGGTGAGCACCGGCACCAAGACGCTGAAGGACGCCACCAACGAGGCGTTCCGCGACTGGGTGGCGAACGTCGAGAGTACGCACTACTGCATCGGCTCGGTCGTCGGTCCGCACCCGTTCCCGATGCTGGTCCGCGACTTCCAGCGGATCATCGGGGTGGAGGCCCGCCAGCAGCTGCTCGACCGCACCGGCGCGCTGCCCGACGCGGTCGTGGCCTGCGTGGGCGGCGGCAGCAACGCGATGGGCCTGTTCCACCGATTCATCGGCGACGAGTCGGTCGCCCTCATCGGCTGCGAGGCCGGCGGCGACGGCGTCGACACCGGCCGGCACGCGGCCCCGCTGACCGCCGGCTCGCCCGGCGTCCTGCACGGTGCCCGCTCCTACCTGATGCAGGACGAGGACGGCCAGACGCTCGACACCCACTCGATCAGCGCCGGCTTGGACTACCCCGGCGTCGGCCCCGAGCACGCGTTCCTGCGCGACAGCGGCCGGGCCCGGTACCGCGGTGTCAGCGACACCGACGCGATGGCCGCCCTGGAGCTGCTCGCCAAAACCGAGGGGATCCTCTGCGCGATCGAGTCTGCGCACGCCTTCGCCGGCGCGCTGCAGTGGGTCGCCGAGCAGGGCCGCGACGACCTGACCGTCATCGTCAACTGCAGCGGCCGCGGCGACAAGGACGTCGACACCGCCGCCCGCTTCTTCGGGCTGGTGTCGCAGGAGGACATCCAGACCGCCTCCGACGTGCGCGCCCACGAGGGCGAGCAGCCGTGACCCGGCTCGACGACCTGTTCGCGCAGTGCCGGCAGGAGAACCGGGCCGCGCTGATCGGCTACCTGCCGGTCGGCTTCCCGTCCTACGAGGCGTCCGTCGCCGCGATGGTGGCCATGGTCGAGGGCGGCGTCGACGCGGTCGAGGTCGGCGTGCCCTACACCGACCCCGGCATGGACGGCCCGGTCATCCAGGTGGCGGTCGACGCCGCGCTGCGGGCGGGCACCCGGGTGGCGCAGGTCTTCGAGGCGGTCCGGACCGTCAGCGCGCACGCCCCGACCGTGGTGATGGGCTACTGGAACCCGGTCGAGAAGTACGGCCCGGCGCGGTTCGCCAAGGACCTCAAGGCCGCCGGCGGCTCGGGCGCGATCACGCCCGACCTCATCCCGGAGGAGGCCCAGCCCTGGCTCGAGGCGGCCCGCGCCGAGGACCTCGACCCGGTGTTCCTCGTCGCGCCGTCGAGCACCGACGAGCGGATCGCCGTGGTCGGGCGCACCAACCGGGGCTTCGTGTACGCCGCCAGCACGATGGGCGTCACCGGCACCCGCAGCACGGTGGGCAACCGGGCGGAGGAGCTGGTCGGGCGCACCCGCGCCCAGACCGACCTGCCGGTCTGCGTCGGGTTGGGCGTCAGCAACGCCGACCAGGCGGCGGAGGTGGCGGCCTACGCCGACGGCGTCATCGTCGGCTCCGCCTTCGTGCGGGCGCTGCAGGACGGCGGCCCGGACGCCGTGCGGGAGCTGGCCCGGGGCCTGGCCGAGGGCGTCCGGCGCCGCTAACGCGGTCGCCTCCTAGGCTGACGGCGTGGACCTCGCCTCGATCCCCAGCCCGTCGTCGGGGGTCATCCACCTCGGCCCCCTGCCGCTGCGGGCCTACGCGGCCTGCATCCTGCTCGGGGTGCTCGCTGCCGTCTGGATCGGCGAGCGCCGCTGGGTGGCCCGCGGCGGCGAGAAGGGCACCGTCGCCGACGTCGCGGCCACCGCCGTCCCGGCCGGCCTGATCGGCGCCAGGCTCTACCACGTCATCACCAGCCCGGAGCAGTACCTCAAGGACCCTCTCGAGGCGTTCTACATCTGGCACGGCGGGCTCGGTATCTGGGGCGGCATCGCCGGCGGCGCGCTCGGCGCCTGGCTGGTGCTGCGCAAGCGCGGCGTCGACTTCCTGGCGTTCTGCGACGCGCTCGCGCCCGCGCTGCCCGTGGCGCAGGCGATCGGGCGGTTCGGCAACTACTTCAACCAGGAGCTGTTCGGCAAGCCGACCACGCTGCCGTGGGGGCTGGAGATCGACCCGGACAACCGGCCGCCGGGCTACGGCAGCTTCAGCACCTTCCACCCGACGTTCCTGTACGAGGCGCTGTGGAACCTGGGCGTGGCCGGCCTGGTGGTCTGGGCCGACCGGCGCTGGCAGCTCGGCAAGGGCCGCGCGTTCGCCCTCTACGTGGCCGGCTACTGCCTGGGCCGGGCCTGGATCGAGGCGCTGCGCATCGACGACGCCCACCACTTTCTCGGCATCCGGGTCAACGACTACGTCTCCGGCGTGCTGTTCCTCGCCGCCGTCACCTACCTGTTCGTCCGGCGGGGCAGCGGGCCGGACGTCGTCACGAAGCGGCCGGCCGACGGGGCCGACGTACCCTCAGAGGCGTGAGCACCGAGACCGTCCCGAGCCGTACGACCGGCGAGCACCACCACGACCACCGCGACGTCACCGGTGGCTGGGTGCGGCCGGCGGTGTTCGGCGTCACGGACGGCCTGGTCAGCAACACCGCGCTGATCGTGGGTGTCGCCGGCGCGCACGTGAGCGCTCACAACATCGTCCTGACCGGCCTGGCCGGGCTGGCCGCCGGCGCCTTCTCGATGGCGACGGGGGAGTACGTGAGCGTCGCCTCCCAGGAGGAGCTGACCCGGGCCGAGATCGAGATCGAGAAGGCCGAGATCGCCCGCGTGCCGGCGGCCGAGGAGGCCGAGCTGGCCGCCATCTACGTCCAGCGGGGCGTCGAGCCGGCGCTGGCCAAGGAGGTCGCGCGGCAGCTGTCGGTGGACCCCGAGCAGGTCTGGCGGGTGCACGCCAGGGAGGAGCTCGGGGTCGACCCCGACGACCTGCCCAGCCCCTGGCTGGCCGCCGGCTCGTCGTTCGTCGCGTTCGCGCTGGGCGCGCTGGTGCCGCTGCTGCCCTACCTGCTCGGTGCCACCACGCTGCCGGTGTCGGTTGTCCTGGCCGCCCTGGCGCTGTTCGCGGCGGGCGCGCTGGTGAGCCGCTTCACCACCCGGAACTGGCTGTACGCCGGGACCCGTCAGCTGGCGCTCGGCGGCGTGGCCGCCGGGCTGACGTACGCCATCGGGTCGGCCGTCGGCGCCTGAGCCCGCCGCTCCTCCGCGGCCGGCAGCCGCACCTCGACCGTCACCCAGCCGCCCTCGGCGCGCACGCTGACCCAGCCGTTGTGCACCTCGACGAGCCGGCGGACCACGTACAGCCCCATGCCAAGGCCCTCGTGCGAGCGGGTGATGCCGGCGTCGCCCTGCGTGAAGGGCTCGAACAGGTGCCGCGCGGCGGAGCTGTCGAGCGGCCCGCCCTCGTTGCTGACGGCCACCCAGACCTGGTCGCCGTCGCGCCCGCCGGCGAGGAGCGGGACCGAGCCGCAGTCGCCGTACCGCTGGGCGTTGTCGAGCAGGTTGGCCAGCACCTGGTGCAGCGCGTGCCGGTCGATGCGGGCCAGCAGGCCCGGCTCGACGACCACCGACACCGGCGGCGACTGCGGGTGCGCGGCACCGGCCAGCATCGCGACCTCGGCCGCCACCGCGTCCACCTCGGCGGTGGCCGCCGGGTCGGCGGAGGTGGCGCGGGCCGCGGTGAGCATGTTCTCCAGCAGCCGCGACAGCCGCTCCTGCTGCTCCAGGACCGCATGCAGCAGCTGCCGGCGGCGGTTCTCGTCCAGCCGCTCGCCACGCTTGAGCAGGGTCAGCGCGGCACCACGGATGCCGGTCAGCGGGGTCCGGAACTCGTGGCTGACCGTCCCGATCAGGTCGGTGCGGATCCGGTCGGTCTCCTCGAGCCGCGCCTGCACGCTCGCCTGGCCCTCCCACAGCGCGGCCTGGAGCTGCTGCTCTCCGGCCCGGGTGGCGGCGTCGACCCACCAGAACACGCTCAGCGCCACCCCCTCGGCGAGCGCGAAGGCGCCCATCTCGGGGCGCAGCGCGACCGCGCCGGCGGCTGCCGCGAGCAGCAGCAGCAGCCGGTCCTGGTAGAGCGCGAGGACGGCCACCACCACGAGCAGGTAGGGCTGGAGCCAGGGCACGAGCAGGCCCAGGCCGAGCGCGCTGCTGACGAGCGAGCCGGCCGCGGCCGCGGCCCGCGGCCGCTGCGGGAAGGGCCCCGACGCGACGGCCAGCAGCGCTCCGGCCGGCAGCAGCGCC
>JAOPVD010000046.1 GCA_025966295.1 Frankiales bacterium
TCCGCACGGACCAGCTGCCTCACCTGGACGACGTACAGCACCCCTGCCCACACGTACAGCAGGCTCCCCCAGGTGGCAAACGCCCAACCCAACGGCCGGAACACCGTGGCCAGCACGCCGTCCTGCCCCGGCAGGGCGGCCAGCAGCATGGGGAAGGCGTACAGCAGGTTGAAGGTCGCGGCCTTGCCCAGGAAGTGCACCGGCAGCGGCCCGTAGCCGTGCCGGCGCAGGATCGGCAGGGTCGGCAGCAGCGCCAGGTCGCGGCCCACGAGCACCAGCGCCCACCACAGCGGCAGCCCATCGCGGGCCACCAGGGCCAGCAGGGTGGCCGCGATGTAGAGCCGGTCGGCCGCCGGGTCGAGCAGCTGGCCGAGCCGGCTGAACTGCCCGAACCGGCGCGCGATCTTGCCGTCCAGGTAGTCGCTGATGCCGGCGGCCATCAGCAGCAGGATCGCCCGGCCGTCCTGCTCGGTGACCAGCACCCAGTACAGGAACAGCGGCACCCCGAGCAGGCGCAGGGCGGACAGCAGGTTGGGGACCGTCCAGATCCGGTCCGGTAGCGCGCTGGTCGGCGGCTCAGCCTGGTCGGGCACTGCCACCTCCCGTTGTCGCGTCTGGTGAGGGCGACCCTACCGTCCCTGGAACCCGCTCTGACCTGCGGTTTTCCGAACGGGAGGTGAACAGCGCCGTGGGCTCAGACGCAGCAGGGCGGGGGTCCAGCACGCCGACCTGCGTGCTGGGGTCCACCGCCAGGCCGTTGGCGGCCGCGGCCGCGCCGGTCGCTGGGTGACGTGCTCGTCGGGAGCGCCACGGGGGCCTGCTCGCACCGGTTGTGCCACGGCGCGTCAGACCTGCCCCTGAGACGCCGAAACCGCAGGTCAGAAGACCTGCGGTTCCGTGTGTCGGGCTGACAGGATTTGAACCTGCGACCCCTTGACCCCCAGTCAAGTGCGCTACCAAGCTGCGCCACAGCCCGCTGCCCGAAGGTGTCCCCGGGAGCCCGCGAAGACTAGCAGGGTCAGCTCTTCGACTTCTTCTCGCGCACCCGGACGCTCACCTCGACGGGCGTGCCCGCGAAGCCGAAGTCCTCCCGCAGCCGGCGCTCGATGAAGCGCCGGTAGCCGGCCTCGAGGAAGCCGCTCGTGAACAGCACGAACCGCGGCGGCCGGATGCTCGCCTGTGTCGCGAACAGCACCTTGGGCTGCTTGCCGCCGCGCACCGGCGGTGGCGTCTGCGCGAGCAGGTCGGAGATCCAGGCATTCAGCTTCGCGGTGGGGATCCGGGTCTCCCAGCCGTCCAACGCGGTGTGCAGCGCCGGGGCCAGCTTGTCCACGGCCCGGCCGGTCAGAGCGCTGACGTTCAGGCGCGGGGCCCACTGGACGCGGGCGAGCTCACGGTCGATCTCCTTCGCCAGCTGCGGGCGCCGGTCCTCGTCGACGAGGTCCCACTTGTTGAACGCGATGACCAGGGCGCGCCCGGACTCCGCGACCATCCCGATGATCCGCTGGTCCTGCTCGCTGATCGGCTCGCTGGCGTCCAGCAGCACGACGGCCACCTCGGCGGCGTCCAGGGCCGACTGGGTGCGCAGGCTGGAGTAGTACTCCGCCCCGGAGGCGTGGCTGACCCGCCTGCGCAGGCCGGCGGTGTCGATAAACTTCCAAATCTCTCCGCCGACTTCCACCAGGGAGTCGACGGGGTCACGGGTGGTCCCGGCCACGCTGTCGACGAGCACCCGGTGCTCCCCCGACAGCCGGTTGAGCAGCGAGCTCTTGCCGACGTTGGGGCGCCCCAGGAGCGCGACCCGGCGCGGGCCCTGCTCGGCCTCGAAGCGCTCGGCCGGGGTCTCCGGCAGCGCATCCAGCACGGCGTCGAGCAGGTCACCGCTGCCCCGGCCGTGCAGCGCGCTCACCACGTACGGCTGGCCGAGCCCGAGGCTCCACAGCGCTGCCGCGTCCGCCTCGCCGCGCTCGTCGTCGACCTTGTTGGCCGCCAGGACGACCGGCTTCTTGGCCCGGCGCAGGACCTTCACGACGGCCTCGTCGGCGTCCGTGGCGCCCACGACGTTGTCGACCACGAACAGCACCGCATCGGCCGCCGCCACGGCGATCTCCGCCTGCGCGCTGACGGCCACCTGCAGACCGACCGCGTCCGGGTCCCAGCCGCCGGTGTCCACCACGGTAAAGCGCCGGCCGCGCCACACCGCGTCGTAGGTCACCCGGTCCCGCGTCACGCCGGGAACGTCCTCGACGACCGCCTCCCGGCGCCCGATCAGCCGGTTCACCAAGGTCGACTTGCCGACATTGGGACGACCTACGACCGCCAACACCGGCTGTGCGGTCTCGTGCTCGCTCATGCGTCCCTCTCGAGCTGGTTCTCGGGGGCGACAGCGTCGGCGCCGGCGCCCGCAGCCGAGCGCAGGTGCGCGACCAGGGCCAGGCGCAGCTGCTCGGCCGCTGCACTCACGGTACGGCGTGCCCGTGGGTCGCCCTCGACCCGCACCTGCAGGGGCGGTCCGAACACGACCGTGACCGGGCTGCGCAAGCGTGGCAGCCGGGCGCCCTTGGGCAGCGCCGCAGCGGTGCCGAGCACCACGACGGGCACCACCGGCGCGCCGCTACGCAGGGCGAGGTAGGCCAGCCCGTCCGACACCTCGTCGAACGTGCCCGCCCCCCGGGTGCCCTCGGGGAACACGCCCAGCACGCCCCCGGCGGTGAGGACGGACAGCCCGCTGCGCAGTGCGGCCCGGTCCGGACGCCCGCGGTGCACCGGCACCTGGCCGAGCCAGCCGAGCGCTCGCGCCAGCGGGCCGACGAAGAGCTCGGACTTGGCCAGGAAGGTGGCCGACCGCGGGCTCACCGCGAACACGAGCGGGCCGTCCAGGAAGCCGGTGTGGTTGCCGGCGAGCAGCACCGGCCCGGCCGCAGGCACGTGCTGGGCGCCCTCGACGGTCAGCCGGAACGCGCTGCGGAACAGCAGCTGTCCCAGCGGGCGACTGGCGGCCACCAGCCACGGCTTGCGGCGCCCCGTTGCCCGCCGCCGGCTGCTCACCGCACGCCCGCTTCGCGCACCAGGGCCACGACCGCCGCCACCACCTCGTCCAAGGACAGGTCAGACGTATCTAGGTCGACCGCACCATGAGACGCCTGGAGCCGATTCGTCTGGTTGTCGAGGCTGTCCCGACGGGCGAGGTCCTGGGCGACCTCGCGTTCGAGCTCCTGGGCGGCGCCCGTCTCGGCAGCCGCTCGCGCCGGCACGGCGTCGGTCGTCACGGCGGCCTTCCCGGCCCGGAGCTCGCTCACCTCACCCGCCCGGCGCCGCGCACGGACCTCCGGCCGGGCGTCCAGGTAGACCTTCACGGCCGCCCGTGGGGCGACGACAGTCGCGATGTCACGGCCCTCGACGACGGCGCCGGACAGCCCCATGGTCCGGCGCTGCAGGGCGATGAGCACCTCCCGCACCGCGGGAACCGCACTCACCGCGCTGACCAGAGCGGTGACCTGCTCCCCGCGCACCTCCCGGGTGACGTCCGTGCCGTCGAGGAACACCTGCGGCGCCGCCGGGTCGGTGACCAGCTCGACCCGGGCCCGGCGCGCGGCGGTCGCCACCGCCTCCTGGTCCTCGAGGTCGGCGCCGGAACGCATCACGGCCAGGGTGATCGCCCGGTAGCTGGCCCCGGTGTCCACGAAGCGCCAGCCCAGCGCGCCGGCCACCAGCCGAGCCACGGTGCTCTTGCCCGAACCCGCGGGGCCGTCGAGCGCGACCACCTTGGTGAGCTGCTCCGGCGTGGGCACGGTCACGTCCTCGGAGGGCACAGACCCGTCCACCGCTCCCCCGCTCCTGATGCCACCGGGCCGGGGGCGGCGGCCCGCCGTGCGGGCGCGCCCGGCACGAGCCGTACCGCACTGTCCGGCTGCTGTCGGGCCGGGAGCCTAGTCGGAGCGCCCGACCCTGCGGGCTCGCTGCGGGCCGCCGCGGCCGGGGCCGGGCGGCGCGAAGTCGACAAGTCCATATACGGCAGCCCTGGGGCCGTCAAGTCATAGCACCAAGTCGACTTGTCAGTTCAGTGCTTTTTAGTCCTCAACCAGGCGCCAACCATCGGCCGCGAGGGCGGTCCGCAGCCGGGCGATCGCGTCCGTGCCGACCAGCAGCTCGAT
>JAOPVD010000062.1 GCA_025966295.1 Frankiales bacterium
GCCGCGCTCGTCGTCGTGGTGGGGCGGGCGCTGCTGTCCAGGGCGAGGTCCTTGCCGCCGGCGGAGCGGCCGGAGGACGAGCAGGCGGTGACGGCCAGCAGGGCGACGAGGGCGAGGCGGGTGCGCACCTGTCCAGTCTGCCCTGATCTGGCGTGGCGGACCGCTCGCTAGGTTGCCGGGGTGGCGTTCTACGAAGACCGGGCAGACGGTCGCTTCACCTCGACAGTGCACACCACCGGCCCCTGGGACGCCGGCTTCCAGCACGGCGGTCCGCCGAGCGCCCTGCTCGGCCGTGCCCTCGAGCGCTGCGCGCCGCGCGACGACATGATGGTCGCGCGGGTCACCGTCGAGCTGCTCGGCGCGGTGCCGGTGGCTGAGCTGGCGGTGGAGGCCCGGCTGGTGCGGCCCGGCCGGAGCGTGGAGCTGCTCGAGGCCACGCTGGCCTGTGACGGCCGCCTGATCGCCCGGGCCAGCGCCTGGCGGGTCAAGCGGACCGCCGGCGTCGCGGTGCCCAGCCGGGCCCGGCCGGCCCCGCCGCTGCCCGAAGTCGCCGACACCGGGGAGATCCCCGGTTGGGTGTCGGGCTACCTGCAGGCCATGGAGTGGCGGTGGGTGCAGGGGCACCTGCTGGAACGCGGGCCGGCGGTGGCGTGGGCGCGGATGCGCGAGGACCTGGTCGAGGGCGAGCCGCCGTCGCCGCTGCAGCGGGTCCTGGCACTCGCCGACTCCGGCAACGGCGCTTCGAGCGAGCTCGACCTGCGCAGCTGGCACTTCATCAACCCGGAGCTGACGGTGCACCTGCACCGCGAGCCGGTGGGCGAGTGGGTGTGCCTGGACGCCAGCACCACCATCTCGGCGGGCGGGGTGGGGCTCGCCACCTCGGTGCTGTCCGACCTCGACGGGCCGATCGGGGTCGGTGCCCAGACGCTGCTCGTGCAGCCGCGCTAGCTGGCGGCCGACACCTGCTGCAGCCGGACCGGGAAGGACCGCTGCAGCAGGTCACCGAGCTCGCCGGCCGGCACCGGCCGGCTGAACAGGTAGCCCTGCCCGTACGGGCACCCCATCTCCTGCAGCAGCCGCAGCTGCGCGACGCTCTCGACCCCCTCGGCGGTGACGTGCACGCGCAGGTCCAGGCCGAGCCGCACCATGCTGCGGACCACCCGGTCGTTGCGGCTGCCCTCGCCGAGCCGGCTGGTGAACGACCGGTCGACCTTGATGCCGCCGACGGGGAAGCGCTGCAGGTGCGACAACGAGGAGAAGCCGGTGCCGAAGTCGTCGAGGGTGACGGTGCAGCCGAGCGCGACGAGCTGCTCCAGGACCGCCTCGTGGCCCCGCCCCTCCGGGGACGCCAGCGTCTCGGTGAGCTCGATGATGATCGCCTCGCACGGCACGCCGGACCGGGCGGCCAGCGCCGCGACCCGGGCCGGCAGGGTGAGGTCGTCGAGGTCGCGCACCGAGACGTTGACCCCGATGGTGAGCTCCCGGCCGGGGTGCGCCGTCCGCCACCGGCCGAGCTGGCCGACGGCGATCTCCGCGACCCGGCGGTCGATCGCGGTCACCTGACCGCTGCGCTCCGCGGCCGGCAGGAACCGGGCCGGCGCCAGCAGCGCGCCGGTCGTCTGGTCGCGCAACCGCACGAGGGCCTCGGCGGCCACGACGGCACCGGTGCGCAGGTCGACGACCGGCTGGTAGAGGACGACGAGCTGGTCGAGCAGCACGGGTCCCCTTCCTTGGCTCACCCCTGAACTGTCGGCAGCAGGTGGCCATTCCACATGACCCGGATGGACCATCTTGGCCGTAGTCCTCCCGGCGCGGCGGCCCGCCACAGGCGAGGATGGCGGGGTGACCGATGCCCGCGCGCTGCACCACGACGCCGTCCTCGTCGACACCCACGACGACCTGCTGATGCTGGTCGGCCGCCGTCCGGTGGCCGAGCAGGCCGCTTACTTCCAGCAGGCCTGGCTGCCGCAGCTGCGCGACGGCGGCGTGGACGTGCAGGTGCTGCCGGTCTTCTCCGACGACGAGTACCGCCCGGAAGGCGCGCTCCGGCAGACCCTGAAGATGCTCGAGGCCGGCTGGACCCTCGCGGAGGGCAACGCCGACGCGGTGGCGCTGTGCCTGACCGGCGCGGACATCGACGCCGCCGTGGCCGCCGGTCGGATCGCCCTCGTGCTCGCCCTCGAGGGCTGCGAGGCGGTGGGCAAGGACGTCGAGCTGCTCGCCTCCCTGCACCGGGTCGGGGTGCGGATCGCGTCCCTCACTCACTTCGGCCGGACCCTGCTGGCCGACGGGTCGGGGGAGGACGCGGCCGGCTCCCGGCTCACCGCCGCCGGCGTCGAGGCGGTCGCGGTCATGGAGGAGCTCGGCATCCTCCTCGACGTCAGCCACCTGGGGGCGCGCGGCGTCGACCACGTCCTGGAGGTCGCCACCCGCCCGGTGCTGGCGACGCACTCGTCGGCCTACGAGCTGCGCGGGCACCACCGCAACCTCACCGACGACCGGCTCAAGGGCATCGCCAGCGGCGGCGGTGTCGTCAACGTCAACTTCTTCGCGGGCTTCCTCGCCGATCAGGAGTCGGCGTACACGGTCGGCCGGGTGGTGGACCACCTCGAGCACGTCGCCGCGATCGCCGGCGTCGAGGCGGTCGGGCTCGGCCCCGACTTCATGGCGCAGGTCTTCACCGAGCTCTACCCGCTGGCCACCGAGCTGCCGATGCAGGGCGTCGACGGCAAGAAGGCGGTGCCCGGCCTGGAGGGCCCGGCCGGCCTGCCGCTCGTCACCGACGAGCTGGTACGGCGAGGCTGGTCGGACCCCGACATCCGGGCGGTGCTGGGGGGCAACGACCTGCGGGTGTTCCGCAGCGAGCTGGGCCTCCCGGCTCGTTCCTGAGCCCTGCTGTGCGGAGGGTGTGGGATTTGAACCCACGGACGGTTTCCCGTCGTGCGCTTTCAAGGCGCATGCACTCGGCCACTATGCGAACCCTCCTCGGCCCCCGCCGCAGCGCGGCGAGACCACAGGGGAGTCTGCCAGGGCGCGGCCGTCCGGGCCGCACGCCCGCCTCCTAGGGCTGGAACTCCAGGCAGAAGCTCGGGTGCGGCCGGGCCGTCCCGGCTGCCGGGACGAAGCGCACGGCGTACACGCCGGGCTCGTCGAGGCGCTGGACCTCCCGGGCGACGCTGCCGATCCGCGGGCGCAGCGCCCGCAGCGGCCCGTTCGGCAGGTACTCGGTCGTGCCGATGCGTACCACGACCCAGACGCCGTGGCGGGTGAAGCCGGCGGCCTGCAGAGCGGAGGCGTCCCGGCAGAGCTCGCCGGCGGGCACCCGGCGGGGGCGGACCACCCCCTGGGCCACCACCCCGGTCCGCGGGCCGTAGTAGGCCATCGCCGTGGTGGCCTGGATCGCGGACAGCACGGTGTCGCCGGGCTGGCGGGCCCGCTCCACGCGGTGCAGCAGCCGCTCCATCTCCTCCACCTCGACGCGGTGCCCGAGCTGCTTCACGGCGTCGGCGCAGGCCGGCCCCGTGACGACGAGGAGCGCCATCGCCGAACCGATGAGCCAGGCGCGGCTCATCCCTGGGCCGGAGCCGATGGTGTGGGGCAGCAGGGCCGCCAGCAGCAGTCCGGCGAGCGGCACCGTCCACAGGGCGAGCCGGTCGGCGAAGGGGTAGAACGCCCCGAGTGCGGCGACCGCGCCGAGCCCGAGGCTGACCAGGACGGCGGCTCCGCCTCGCGGGCTGCGCAGGACCAGCGCCACCGCCCCCAGCACGAGCAGTGCACCGGCGACGCCGCTGTGCGCGTCCAGGTGCAGCGGGTTGCCGAGCAGCCCGCTGAACCGGGCGTGCGCCCAGGACAGCACCGGGCGGCCCTCCGGGAAGGTGAAGCCCCAGTAGTCGTTCAGGACGGTGCTCTCACGGGAGCTCGTGAGGACGGTCAGGTAGGCGACGCCGAGCGACACCAGCCACGCCGACAGCACGCCCGCGGTGAGGAGCGCCCGGCGGACCTCCCGGCGGGCCAGGCCGTCCACGACGAGGACCAGGCTGACCGCACCGAGCGCGAAGACGCTGGCGACGGAGCACCAGACGGCGGCGATCCCCAGCCCGGCCAGCGCCGCGACGGGGCGCCAGGCGAACCGGTCCCGCGGCACCCGCAGCGCGACCAGCAGGACGAGCAGCACCATGACCACGTCGAGCTGGTACTGCTTGACCTCGTTGCTGTAGCGGATCAGCGCGGGGGCCAGCGCGGCGAACGCGACAGGGACGCCGACCAGGGCGCCGGGCAGCACCCGCAGCGCCAGCCGCCAGACCAGGACCAGGGCAGCGATGCCGAAGACGAGCGACGGCAGCCGCAGCGCCAGCTCGTTGTCGCCGAGCAGGTGGTAGGCCAGCCGCTCGCTCCAGAGCCAACCGACCGGCGCCGACTGGTTGTCGGACAGCGGTTCGGCCGCCAGCCGCCCGAACCCGCGGGTGGTGACCTGCTCGACGATGAACAGCTCGTCGAGCCAGAACGAGCGGCCGGCGGCCCACTGCCGCAGCCGCAGCAGCGCCCCGAGCGCGAGGAGCAGGCCGGGCAGCGCCGTCGTGAGCAGACGCCGCCGCCCGGAGGCGGTCAGGCGGCCGTGCGTCCGCTCGTCGGCTGCCGGCCCCGCCACCGCTCCCGAGACAAGATCCACAGGGCTTCTACGCCGTCCTTCCAGGTGAGCTTCTTGCCCTCCTCGCGGCTGCGGGCCCGGTAGCTGATCGCCACCTCGTACGGGCGCAGCCCGCGGGCGAGCAGCTTGCCGGTCACCTCGGCCTCCATGCCGAACCCAGCGGACCGGATGTCGAGCTCGCGGTAGAGCTCGAGCGGCAGGAGCTTGAAGCAGGTCTCGACGTCGCTGATCCAGCTGTTGTAGATGAGGTTCGCGAACATCGTCACGCCCTTGTTGCCCAGCACGTACCAGAAGCTGTAGGCGGTGTGGCTGCCGAACGTCCTCGTGCCGTAGACGACCTGCGCGTCGCCGTTGAGCACCGGGGCGAGCAGCAGCGGGATCTCCTCCGGCTGGTACTCCAGGTCGGCGTCGCAGATGATCATGTAGTCGCCGGTGGCCGCCCGGGCGGCCGTCTTGATGGCCGCGCCCTTGCCCCGGTTGACCGGGTGCGTGATGACGCGCAGCCGGTCGTCGGCCAGGCCGGCCAGGATCGTGGGCGTGGCGTCGGCGCTGCCGTCGTCGACGACCACCACCTCGACCTCGCAGGGGTAGTTCACCTTCAGCACCCGCTCGAGGGTGGTCAGGACGGTGTCCGCCTCGTTGAACACCGGCATCAGGACCGACAGCCTCATGAGTGGCGAGCCTAGCCACCGGGCGGGCCGGCGAACGCCACCACGCCCCGACGAGGTCGGCAACTCGGGCGTTGTCGTGCGCCGGCGGGGTAACAGGCAGACACACCACGACGCAGGAGGCACTCATGCTCGGCTTCATCATCACCTTGCTCGTCGTCGGCCTCATCGCCGGCTTCCTCGCCCGCGCGCTGGTTCCGGGCCCGGACCCGATGGGCATCGGCGGGACGATCCTGCTCGGCATCGTCGGCAGCTTCGTCGGTGGCTTCCTGGGCTACCTGCTGTTCGGCAAGGACCTCAGCGAGGGTGTCCTCCAGCCGTCCGGGATCATCGGCTCGGTGGTCGGCGCGATCCTGGCCCTGCTCGTCTACCGCCGTACGACCCATGGCCACGGCCACGGCGCGCACGCCTAGAGCCCGACGGCGCGTCCGCACTCGGCGGGCACCGGAGCGAGCGGCGCTGCGTCACACTCGGGCCCCACCTGCCCGAGGAGACCTCTTGCGCCGCTCGCTCGCCGTTCTGGTCACGCTGCTCGTCAGCACGGCGCTCGCCGTGCCGGCCACGCCGGCGGCCGCGGCGGACCGGCCCGGTGCAAGCCTCCCGCCCGGTTGGACCTTGACCGGCAGTGGCCTGGTGTGGACCCCCGCCGCCCCGCTGCCGTTGGGCGACGCCCGCCTCGAGGTGCACGCCGACCACACCCTGCTCGGCCAGGCGAAGCTGTCCCCCGACGGTCGCCGGGTGACGCTGCCGCTCGGCGAGGTCCGGGTGCACGACTGGAAGAGCCTGCAGGTCCGCGCCGCCGGAAGGCTGCTGTCCGTCCGTGGCGACGGCGAGCACCCCGGCCCGCTCACCGCCCCCACCACCCCGCTGCCGGCGGTGCTGCCGGGGCTCCCGCAGAGCGCCGACCCGGGCCGGCCGGGGCCGTACCCGATCGTGGCTGGCAGCTACGCCCTCGCGCCGTACGCGCTGCCGGAGATGCCGGTCAAGGCCGAGGTCGTGGGCGTGGTGGTCAGCCCGCGCGGGGCCGCCGGCCGCCGGCCGTTCGCGCTGTTCCTGCACGGCAGGCACGCCACCTGCTACACCGGCGGCAGCCTCGGCCAGGTCTCCGGCGAGTGGCCGTGCCCCGCCGGTTGGCACGCCGTCCCGAGCCACCGCGGCTACCTGGCCGCGCAGCGGCTGCTGGCCTCGCAGGGCTGGGTCACGGTGTCGATCAGCGCCAACGCGGTCAACGCCCAGGACGGCCTCATCGACGACGGCGGGGCCAGGGCCCGCGCCCGCCTCGTCCGGCACCACCTGGAGCTGTGGGCCGGCTGGGCCGCCAGCCCGAAC
>JAOPVD010000065.1 GCA_025966295.1 Frankiales bacterium
AACGTCCGCTCTCGCTGCTGTTCTGTGACTTGGACCGGTTCAAGGCCGTCAACGACACGTACGGCCACGCCATCGGTGATGCGCTGCTCGTCCAAGCCGCTCAGCGGATCCGTGCGGTGGTGCGGCCCGGCGACACGGTGGCCCGGATGGGCGGTGACGAGTTTGTCGTCATCTGCGAGGACCTCGGCGACGACAGCGGCGAGGTCATCGCCGCCCGGATGCGTGCGGCACTGGAGCAGCCGTTCCGGCTCTCGGTGGGCCAGGTGCGGATCGGCGCCAGCATCGGCGTCGCCACCGCGGCCGCGGAGGACCTCAGCGTGGAAGGCCTGCTGGCGCTGGCAGATGAGCGGATGTACGCCGAGAAGCACGCCGTCGCCCGGGCGCCCGAAGGCGACCGGCCGCTGCTGCGCAGCGCACCTGAGCTGTCGGGCCTGGCCGGGGGCCAGGTGGAGCGCATCCTGGAGCTCGCACGCAGGCACCTGGACATGGACGCCGTCCACATCTCGCAGTTCACGGACGGCCAGCAGGTTCACCGGGCCGTTGGTGGTGACGCGGGCTCCTTCGGGCTCGTCGCCGGGTCCGCAAACGCCCTGGACGCGGGCTACTGCCACCGCATGGTGTGCGGTGAGATCCCGCAGGTGATCCCGGACACCGCCGCCGAGGAGGGGGTCTGCGACCTCCCGGTGACCACCGCGGCCGGCCTGGGGGCCTACATCGGCGTGCCCTTGCGCCTGTCCGACGGCACCATGTACGGGACGTTCTGCTGCCTGAGCCACAACGAGCGCCCGGACCTCGACAGCCGGGACCTGGGCTTCATGCAGATGCTGGCCGCTCTTCTGGTGGACGACCTCGACGTGCAGCACACCGCGCAGCAGCGGCGGCAGGGTCTCACCGACATCGTCCGGGCCGAACGGGTCACCATGGCGCTGCAGCCCATTGTCGACCTGAGCACCGGACGGTGCGCCGGTTTCGAGGCCCTTGCCCGCTTCCCGGCCCCTGCCGGCCCGCCGGACACCGTGTTCGCGCTGGCGCGTGAGACCGGGCTGGACCTGGACCTGCAGCTCATGACGGCGCGGCGGGCCCTTGCCGTCCTGCCGCTCCTCGGCCCCGGGCAGCGCCTGGGGGTCAACGTGACCCCGGACATCGCCGTACTGCTGGCCGGCAGCGCCATCTTCGAGGACGTCCCGGTGGAGCACCTGGTGCTGGAGATCACCGAGCACCAGGCGGTCGAGTCCTATGCCGAGCTGCGGGAGCAGCTGGAGCCGCTGCGTGCGCGCGGACTCCAGCTGGCCATCGACGATGCCGGCGCCGGGTACGCCTCCCTGCACCACATCGTCGAGCTCAGGCCGGACATCATCAAGATCGACGGATCCCTGGTCAACGGCCTGGCCTCGGACGCCGCGCGCCGCAGCGCGGTGCTGAGCCTGGTGCTGCTCGGGCAGGAGCTCGGCGCCGCCGTCGTCGCCGAAGGCATCGAGACGCACGCGGACCTCGCCGCGGCGAGGAGTCTGGGGGTGGGCGCCGCCCAGGGCTACCTGCTCGCCCGCCCCAGCACCGACCCAGGGGACCACGCCTACTGGGCAGCCGGTCCAGACCTGCTGGCCGCGGCGTCAGCAGGTATCTGAACGGATCGACGCGTTTCCGGCGCGCTCGCCGCCAACCCTTGTTCTTTGCTCAACAACTGCGCTACCTTCGCGCCCGGATGGGCGAGACACACTCGACGGAGGCACCGTGGGCATCGTGACCAGGAACGCGCGTTACTCGGAGCGAGCGGCCGGGTTCCTCCAGCGCCCGCACCGCCTGCTCATCGACGGCGACTGGGTGGACTCCCTCGACGGCGACCAGCTCTCGGTGACCGACCCGGCGACCGGGCAGACCGTCGCCCGGGTGGCGGCGGCGGGCCCCCGCGACATCGACCGGGCGGCCAAGGCGGCACACCGCGCCGTCGAGGAAGGTCCCTGGCGCACGATGAGCGCCCGCGACCGGTCACGACTGCTGAACCGGCTGGCCGAGCTCCTGCGTGAGCACGGCGACGAGTTCGCCGAGCTCGAGTCGATCGACGCCGGCAAGCCCCTGGCGGCAGCCGCGTCCTTCGACGTGGAGTTCTCCCTGCGGCACCTGGAGTACTACGCGGGCTGGCCCACGAAGATCGCCGGAATGACCCTGCCGGTGGCGGTGCCCGACATGGCGGTCCGCACCGAGCGGGTGCCCGTGGGTGTCGCCGGTCAGATCATCCCGTGGAACTTCCCGCTCCTGATGGCGGCCTGGAAGCTCTCGCCGGCGCTGGCGGCCGGCTGCACCGTGGTGCTCAAGCCGTCGGAGCTGACACCGCTGTCGGCACTGCGGTTGGGCGAGCTGATCTGCGAGGCGGGCTTCCCGCCGGGTGTCGTCAACATCGTGCCGGGCACCGGGGCGCTCGCCGGTGAGGCGCTGGTCAGCCACCCGCTCGTCCGCAAGATCGCCTTCACCGGCTCGACGGCCGTCGGCACGTCCATTGCGGCCTCCGCTGCCCAGACGATGAAGCGCGTGACCCTGGAGCTCGGCGGCAAGAGCGCGCTGCTGGTCTTCGATGACGCCGACCTGGACGTCTCGGTGGCTACGGCCATGTCCGCGGCATTCGCCAACGCCGGGCAGAACTGCTCGGCCGGGTCCCGGATCTACGTGCAGCAGGGCATCCTCGCCGAGTTCGTCAAGGAGTTCGCGGCTCGGGCGGACGCCTTCCAGCTGGGGCATGGGCTCGATGCGGGCACCACGATGGGCCCGCTGATCTCGGCGCGGCAGCTCGAGCGCGTCACCGGCTACATCCGTGGGGCAGAGCAGGCCGGCGCGACGCTGGCCACCGGTGGCACGCACCCGCCGGCCGGCGTCGACCCGGAGGGCTTCTTCGTCCGACCCACGATCGTGACCGACGTGCCGCAGGACGCCACGATCGTGCAGGAGGAGGTGTTCGGCCCGGTCGTGGTCGTGCTGCCCTTCCAGGACGAGCAGGAGGCGGTGCACAAGGCCAACGACTCGGCGTACGGGCTGGCTGCGGGCGTCATGACGCGCGACGTCGGCAGGGCCCACCGCGTGACCAGCCAGATGCATGCCGGATCGGTCTACGTCAACACCTACGGCTTCAGCGACGCGGCCGCGCCGTACGGCGGCTTCAAGCAGTCCGGCGTCGGCCGGGAGCTCGGCGCCGAGAACCTCGACGCCTACCTCGAGACCCGCACCGTGTGGACCAGCCTCGCCTGACCGGCGGCCTCCAATCCGTCCTGCGGGACCACCTCACCGACATCCGACGGTGCGGCCCTGGTTCCGCGTGCCCCTGAATCGAAGAAGGACAGCATGACGACGACACCGCGCATCCACCCGCTCGACCCCCTCAGCACGCAGGAGATCGAGCAGGCCGTCCAGGTCCTCCGTGACGCGAAGCAGCTGCACGACGGGTTCCGGTTCGCCACCATCGACCTGGTCGAGCCCGGCAAGGACGTCGTCCGGGACTTCACCCCTGGCAGCCCGATCGTGGTCGACGTCGCGCTGGTGACGCTCGACCGGATCGAGCACCGGGCCTACCGCGCGGTCGTGAGCCTCGACCAGCGCATCGTGCGCTCCTGGGACGAGCTCATCGGGGTGCAGCCCGCCATCATGCTCGACGAGTTCGAGGAGGCCGAGCGGATCTGCAAGCAGGACAAGGACTTCCTCGCAGCGCTGGCCCTGCGCGGCGTCACGGACCCGGAGCTGATCTGCGTCGACCCGTGGTCGGCCGGTTTCTACGGCCAGGACGACGAGGGCCGGCGACTGGTGCACGCCATGGTGTGGGTCCGCAGCCGCCCGGGGGACAACCAGTACGCCCACCCCGTGGACAACCTGTGCGCCGTGGTGGACCTCGACGAGGGCCGCATCATCCGCATCGAGGACCACGGCGTGGTGCCGGTGCCGCAGCAGGACGCCAACTACACCGCTGCGAGCGTCGAGCACTTCCGCACCGACGTGAAGGACCTCGAGATCGTCCAGCCGGACGGCCCGAGCTTCGACGTCGACGGCCACCACATCCGCTGGCAGAAGTGGGACTTCCGGTTCGGCTTCACCGTGCGCGAGGGCCTGGTGCTGCACGACATCGGCTACACCGACAACGGCGAGCGCCGGCCGGTCCTGCACCGGGCCTCGATGGCCGAGATGGTCGTGCCGTACGGCGACCCCGCGCCGCTGCAGTACCGGAAGAACGCCTTCGACGCCGGTGAGTACCTGCTCGGTGCGCTGGCGAACTCGCTGGAGCTCGGCTGCGACTGCCTGGGCGAGATCCGCTACTTCGACGGCGTCATCAACGACAGCCTCGGGCAGGCACGGGTCATCAAGAACGCCATCTGCCTGCACGAAGAGGATGCGGGCATCCTCTGGAAGCACACCGACTGGCGGACCAACATCGGCGAGGTGCGGCGGGCCCGGCGGCTCATCATCAGCTACATCGCGACGGTCGGGAACTACGAGTACGGCTTCTACTGGGTGCTCCACCAGGACGGCGCGATCGAGCTCGAGGTCAAGCTGACCGGCATCGCCACCACCGGGGCGCTGGAGCCGGGCGCGACAACGCCGTTCGGGCAGCTGCTCAACAAGGACGGGCTGTACGGGCCCATCCACCAGCACGTGTTCTGCGCCCGTCTCGACATGCAGGTCGACGGCGAGCGCAATGCCGTGTACGAGGTGCACACCGAGAGCGTCCCGGCCGGCCCGGAGAACCCGCACGGGAACGCCTTCCGTGCGGTCGAGACGCTCCTGGCGACCGAGCTCGTGGCGCGGCAGAAGGCCGCCCCGGAGCAGCACCGCTTCTGGAAGGTCGTCAACCACGACCGGCGCAACGCCGTCGGGGAGCCGACGGGCTACCGGCTCGACGCCACCAACGCCGTGCAGCAGCTGAGCCTGCCCGAGGCCCACATCAGCAAGCGGGCGGTCTTCGCGCAGAACCACCTGTGGGTCACGCCGTTCCGCGAGGACGAGCGCCACCCTGCCGGCGAGTACCCGAACCAGAGCCGCGGCGGCGAGGACGGGCTCGGGGTATGGACCGAGCAGGACCGCAGCATCGTCGACACCAACGTGGTCCTGTGGCACGTGTTCGGCGCGCACCACGAAGTGCGGCTGGAGGACTGGCCGGTGATGCCCGTGGCCAAGGTCGGCTTCCGACTGCAGCCGTGGGGCTTCTTCGACCAGAACCCGACGCTCGATGTCCCCCCGTCGAAGTCCGCGCACTGTCGTTCGCAGCAATGAGCACCGCCAAGGTCGACCTCAACTGCGACGTCGGCGAGGGCTTCGGCACCTGGACCATGGGGCCCGACGCGGAGCTGATGCAGCTGGTCACGAGTGCGAACGTGGCCTGTGGCTTCCACGCCGGCGATCCCAGCTGGATGCGCCGCACCTGCGAGCTGGCCGCCCAGTGCGGGGTGACGGTCGGCGCTCAAGTGGGCTACCCCGACCTGGTCGGCTTTGGCCGGCGGCATCTCGAGATGGCCCCGGCCGAGCTGACCGACGCCGTGCTCTACCAGATCGGTGCGCTGGACGGGTTTGCCCGGGCGGCCGGGACGCCTGTCCGGTACGTCAAGCCGCACGGTGCGCTGTACCACGCTGCCGCGGAGCGGCCGGACTACGCGCTGGCCGTCGTGACGGCGGTGCGCCAGTTCGACCGCGCGCTGGCCGTGGTCGCTCCTCCGCGCAGCCAGCTGGCGCAGGCCGCCGCCGAGGCGGGGTTGACCGTGGTGGTGGAGGGCTTCGCCGATCGTGGCTACGCCGCCGACGGCCGGTTGCTGGCCCGCTCGTTGCCGGGCGCCGTGCTGACCGACCCGGAGGCCGTCGGCCGGCAGGCCGTGGCGCTGGCCACCGGCGCCCAAGAGAGCCCTGCCGGCGGCCCCATCGCCACGCTCTGCGTGCACAGTGACACCCCGGGCGCCGCGGCGGTGGCCCAGGCGGCCCGGTCCGCGCTGGAGCAGGCCGGGATCGCGGTCGTCCCCTTCGCCGGTGGTATCAGCCGGTGACCTCGGGCGTCATCATCCGGCCCTGCGGGCTGGAGGCGGTGCTCCTGGAGGTGGAGGACCGCGGGCAGGTCCTCGACCGCTATGAGGCGCTGTCCGCCCATGCCCCGGCCGGCGTCCGGGACGTGGTGCCGTCGCAAGTCGCCATCCTCGTCTCCTTCGATCCCGCTGTGACCACGCTCGAGGCGGTCGTCGCCTGGATCGGCGCCGTCCCGGCCGTGACGAGCTCCCGGGCGGCAGCCGCGGCGGTCCAGATCGCTGTGACCTACGACGGCGAGGACCTGGCCGCGGTGGCGGCAGCGGCCGGGATGACGTCGGAGGAGGTCGTCCGCGCCCACACCGCGGCGGAGTTCCGGGTCGCCTTCTGCGGCTTCACCCCCGGCTTCGCCTACCTGAGCGGATTGCCGGTGGAGCTGCAACTGCCACGGCGCTCCACTCCCCGGACCCGGGTGCCGGCGGGCTCGGTGGCCATCGCCAGCGAGTTCTCGGCGGTGTACCCGCAGGCATCCCCAGGTGGCTGGCACCTGCTCGGGCGCGCCGACGTGCGGATGTGGGACCTGGATCGCGAGGTGCCTGGGCTCCTCAGTCCTGGCGACACCGTCCGGTTCATCGCGAGCCCGCCATGATGGATGTGCTCGAGGTCAGCGGCCTGCTGACGGTCCAGGACCTGGGTCGTCCCGGCTACGGGCACTGGGGCGTCTCGCCGTCCGGGGCTGCGGACCGGACCAGCCTGCGGCTGGCCAACCGCCTGGTCGGCAACGACGAGGGCTCGGCGGCCCTGGAGCTGACGCTGGGCACCCTGACGGTGCGGGCCCGAAGCCGGACCCTGGTCGCCATCACCGGAGCCCCTGCGGCCGCCTGGATCGACGACAGGCCGGTACCCACGCTGCGGTCGTTGCTCCTGGACGCGGGACGCACGCTTCGCCTCGCACGGCCGACGGTGGGTCTGCGCACCTACCTGGCCGCGTCCGGGGGAGTCGCCGTACCGGAAGTGCTGGGCTCGCGGTCGACCGACACGCTGTCGGGCCTGGGTCCGGCGCCGGTCCAGGCCGGCGACGCGCTGCCGCTCGGCAGACCTGCCGCCGGCCCACCGCCGGCCGTCGATGTGTTCACGCAGCGGTACTTGGGCGGCGGCGACGGTCCGCTTCCGGTGCTGCTGGGTCCGCGCGCCGACTGGTTCTCCGCCGACGTGCTGCGCACCTTGAGCAGCGCCAGCTACCGCGTCACCTCCGACAGCAACCGGGTGGGGGTGCGCCTCGACGGCGCGGCGCTCACCCGGTCGAGGACGGGCGAGCTGGCGCCGGAGGGTGTGGTCCGGGGCGCCATGCAGGTACCCCCCAGCGGGATGCCGATGGTGTTCCTGTCCGACCACCCGGTCACCGGCGGCTACCCCGTCCTCGCGGTCCTGCTGCCCGCCGCGGCCGATCGGCTCGCGCAGCTGCGCCCGGGCGATGAGGTCCGCTTCGCCCTTGTTGGTCCGGGCCGGTCGGCGGAGGACGCGCCCGGAAGCCGTTGAGTTGCTGCACGATTGAGTGATCTGCCTTACAGTCCGCCAGGGTTCGAAGAGAGTGAGGAGAGGCAGTGGAGCACCAGCCAGCGTCCGACCGCCCTGCTCTCGAGCTGGCCCGCGAGTTCCAGCGTGCGCCGCTGGGCCACCACAGCCCGGCCCTGGCCCGGGTCCTGCGCGTGCTGCGCTCGGAGCCGCACGAGGGCAAGCACGTCATCGTCTGCACCAAGCCGTACCAGGAGTACCGGCTGGGCCGGCTGAGCGCCCGCAGGGGCGAGCCGGTCGCGCTCATCCCCGGGCTCGTCTACGGCTCGCGGGAAGACGCCGAGTGGGCCGTGTTCAGCCGCCGTTGGGAGCAGGTGTACGGCGAGCCGCTGGACCAGCTCGGCGGCCGCGGCGACCTGGTCGGGGAGCCGACATGACGCCCATGGTCGTTGCCTACGCCTCCCAGCTCAGCGTCGCGCCGGGCGAGCGCGTCTCCTGCATGGTCAGCTGCTTCGGCGTGCCGGAGTACGAGGCCCGCCTGGTGCGCGTCATCTGTGGCGACCAGAACCCGGCAGGGCCCGGGTTCCGGTGCGAGCCGGTCGCCGAGGTGCCGGCACGGCGGCTGCCCGGTCGGGTGCAGGCGGTGCATGCCGGGTCGTTCGCGCAGCTGCCCGCTCCGGCCGACGGCTGGCAGCTGAGCGCCGGGTTCACCCTGCAGGCGACGATCTGGCCGACCACGCCGGACAAGGGCCAGCAGGCGATCGTCAGCGTGGACAGCGGCCACGGCGGTGCCCTCCAGCTGCGGATCGCCGCTGACGGATCGCTCGCGCTGCGCATCGTGCATCCCGACCACGGCGTGCACACCGTTGCTACCGGCGTTCCGATGCTGGTCCGGGAGTGGTACCTCGTCGCCGCCTCCTACGACCCGCGCACCGGCGAGGTGCTGCTGGTCCAGGAAGCCCTCCGCCCCGAGCTCCGCGCCGCCGGCGACACCAGCTTCCTCCTGCGGCTCCCGACCGGGCTGGCCGCGGACCTCGACGGTCCGGTGCTGCTGGCAGGCCAGTCCGCCGGTACCTGCCGCGACCGCCTCGTCGCCAAGCACCTCTACAACGGCAAGATCGAGCGCCCCCGCCTCGTGGAGCGCCCGGTCGCCGTCGCGGACATCCGTGAGCTCGCCACCGCCGAGGTCCCGGCCGAGCTGCGCGCCGTCACCGCGGCCTGGGACCTGTCGCAGGACATCCCGACGCAGCTCGTCCGGGCCCTGCCCGGGCGCGCCGTGGACGGCCTGCTGGTCAACCTGCCCACCCGCGCGGTCAAGGGGTCCAACTGGACCGGTGCGGAGATGGCCTGGCGCCACCGGCCGCAGGAGTACGGCGCCATCCACTTCCACGACGACGACCTGTACGACGCCGGGTGGGAGGTGGACTTCGAGCTGGAGGTCCCTGCCACCCTGGCCAGCGGCGTCTACGCCCTGCACCTGCAGGGCGACGAGGCCGAGGACTACGTCCCGCTGTTCGTCCGTCCGGCCCCCGACGGCCCGCGGGCCGACGTGGTGTTCGTCGCCCCCACGGCCAGCTACCTGGCCTACGCCAACGAGCACATGGTCACCGACGCCCCGCTGGTGCAGCTGGTGACCGACCAGGTGTCGATGCTGCAGCCGCAGGACCTCTTCCTGGCCGAGCACCGCGAGTACGGCGGCTCGACCTACGACACGCACTCGGACGGCAGCGGCATCTGCCACTCCTCCCGACTGCGGCCGATCCTCAACATGCGTCCCCAGTACGCCTCCTGGCTCGGGGGCTCCGGCTCGGCGCTGTGGCAGTTCGCCGCGGACACGCACATCACCGACTGGCTGGCGAGCACCGGCACCCGCTTCGACGTGCTGACCGACGAGGACCTGCACGCAGACGGGGCGGAGGCGCTGGCGCCGTACCGGGTTGTCATCACCGGCACGCACCCGGAGTACACCTCGCAGCGCATGCGGGACGCCTATGAGTCCCACACCCGCTCGGGTGGACGCCTCATGTACCTGGGTGGGAACGGCTTCTACTGGAGGACCTCCTTCCCCGACGACCTCCCCGGCGTGATCGAGGTGCGGCGCACCGAGAGCGGCACCCGTACCTGGGCGGCCGAGCCGGGCGAGTACTACCACGCGTCGAGCGGCGAGTACGGCGGCCTGTGGGTGCGCTGCGGCCAGAGCCCGCAGCAGCTCGTCGGCGTCGGCTTCGCCGCGCAGGGCTTCGACGTCTCGAGCTACTACCGCCGCCAGGCCGGCAGCTTCGACCCGCGCGCCGAGTTCGTCTTCCGTGGCGTGGGGACCGACGAGCGGATCGGCGACTTCGGCCTCATCGGAGGTGGTGCGGCCGGCCTCGAGATCGACCGCCACGACGTGGCGTTGGGCAGCCCGCCGCACGCCCTGCTGCTGGCCTCGTCCGAGCAGCACACCGACACCTACATGCTGACCCTGGAGGAGCTGCTCGCCAACCGGCCGACGGCCACCGGGACCCAGGACCCGCTGGTCCGCGCGGACCTGGTGCTCTTCGAGACGGCCGGTGGCGGGGCGGTGTTCTCCACGGGCTCCATCGCCTGGGCCGGCTCGCTCTCCCACACCGGTGGCGACAACAACGTCGCCCGCATCACGCACAACGTGCTGATGCGCTTCCTCGACCCCGAGCTCTTCGTGCCGCCGCACCCGGCGGGCGCTGCACCACACCGGCCGGGGGACCCCCGCGCCGCCACGACGCACACCGACACGCACGTCTTCTCAGCAGTACCTCCTCGTCGCGACCCCGCGACGAGCCGTAGCGCCTCGCCCACCGCGAGCGCTCTCCGACAGGGGAACCCTCAATGAAGTCCCACGCTCCCGGCTACCGGCTGATGGCCGGCGTCGCCACGTTGTCCGCGGCCCTGCTGCTCACCGCCTGCGGCTCCTCGTCCTCCACGAAGGAGACGGCCTCGGGCAGCACCGCTGACGCCGCCGCCATCGCCAAGGCCGCGCAGGAGCGCGTCGCCAAGGAGTCCGCGCCCGTGACCTCGGGTGTCCCGGCCACCGGCCCCGCGGCCGTCAAGGGCAAGTTCGTCGTGCTGATCCCGTGCGCGTCCGCGTCGGAGGGCTGCGCGCAGCCGGCGAAGGGTGCCGAGGAGGCCGCCAAGCTGCTCGGCTGGAAGGTCGTCACCATCGACGGCAAGGGCACCGCCGACGCGCAGTCCGCCGCCGTCCGCCAGGCGGTCGCGCTCAAGGCCGACGGCATCATCACCTTCGCGATCGACCCGAGCAGCATCAAGGGCGCCGTCGAGCAGGCCCGCAAGGCCGGCATCAAGGTCGTGGCGCAGTCGACCAACCCGACCGACCTCGTCGACTTCTCCGACAACCCGGACACCGAGGGCTGGAACGCCTCCGGCTCCTACCTGGCCGACTACGCGATCGCCAAGACCGGCGGCAAGGTCAAGGCTCTCGTGCTGCACGACACCGGCTTCAAGACGATGATCACCCGCCACGCGGCCTTCGAGGGTGCCCTCAAGCAGTGCGCCACGTGCGAGATCCTCGAGACCAAGCTGTTCACGTTCGCTGACCTGGCCACCTCCGTGCCGCGCACCGTTCAGCAGATGGCGCAGAACCACCCTGACTTCAACGTCATCTACATCGACTACGACTACGCCGTGCCGACCGTGCTCCAGGGCCTGAAGGCCGTGGGCGTCAAGGACAAGATCGTGCTTGGCTCGGACGGCACCTCGGCGGCCATCGAGTGCATCAAGCAGGGCTGCGGCCAGTCCGCCACCACGGCCTTCGCGCTCGACTGGGCCGGCTGGTCGAACATCGACATCATCAACCGCATCTTCGCGGGTGAGGACCCGAAGGGCGGCGCGGGCACGCTCAAGGTCAAGCTCGTGGACGCGGACGTGGCCAAGGGCATCGACAACCTCTGGGACGGCGACCTGGACTTCCGCGCGGCCTACAAGAAGGTCTGGGGTATCGCGTGACATCAGAGGGGGCGTCCGTCGTCGCCCTCTCGGGGATCCGTAAGGAGTTCACCGGGCAGGTCGCTCTGGACGATGTGTCCTTGGCGGTTCAGGCAGGCCAGGTGCACGCGCTGGTCGGGACCAACGGCTCCGGAAAGTCGACGCTGGTGAAGGTCCTCGCGGGCGTGTACTCGCCCGAGCGGGGAAGCGTCCTCATCGACGGACAACAGGTCCCGCACCTGACCCCTGCGCGGGCCACCGAGCTGGGCCTGCGGTTCATCCACCAGGACCCGGCGCTGTTCCCGCAGCAGACGGTCCGCGACAACATCTCCATCGGGTCGCGCTACCGGGGCAGCCGCGGCGTCCGGGTCGACGAGCGGCGGGAGCGTGACGCCGCCCGTCGGGCACTGAGCGCGATCGGCGTCGACGACGTCTCTCCCGACGTGCGACTGGGCGCGTTGTCCCAGTCGCAGCGGACGATGGTCGCCGTCGCCCGGGCGGTCCAGGACCTGCAGGGGGGACAGCGCATCCGCCTGCTCGTCCTGGACGAACCGACGGCGTCACTGCCGGAGCACGAGGCCGAACGCGTGTACGGCGTGATCCGGGACGTGGCGGCGCAGGGCATCGGTGTCGTGTACATCAGTCACGACCTGTCACCGCTGCTCGCGCTGGCCGACCACGTGACGGTGCTGCGGGACGGAAAGCTGGTCGCGTCGCGCTCGTCATCGGGTCTGGACGAGGCGGCCCTCGCCCAGCTCATGGTGGGCGAGGAGGTCCAGCGGGCCACCTCGTCCACCAGCCGGCCCGGCGAGGTCGTGCTGAGCTGCCGCGGACTCCGGGGAGGTCGGCTCCAGCCGACCTCCCTGGAGGTCCGGGGCGGGGAGATCGTGGGGGTGGCCGGTCTGCTCGGCTCCGGCCGGAGCACGCTGCTCCGGCTGATTGCCGGGAGCCAGCCGACCGACGGGGGCGAGGTCCTCGTCAGTGGTCGGCGGGTGCCACCCGGCAAGCCGGCGGCGGCCATCGCGGCCGGCATCGCGTACGTGCCGGAGGACCGGCGCGCGCAGGCGGCCTTCCCCAACCTGACGTTGCGGGAGAACATCACGGGGGCGGCGCTGTCCGCCTTCCGCGGGCCGCTGCGCATCGACGAGCGCGCGGAGCGTGCGGCGGTACGGGCGCTGCTGGACGAGTTCGACGTGAAGCCGCGGGACACCGAGAAGCAGTTCCGCTTCCTCAGTGGCGGCAACCAGCAGAAGGCCATCATCGCCAGGTGCGCGCGGCTGGCCCCCGAGGTCCTCCTGCTCGACGAGCCCACCCAGGGCGTGGACGTCCGGGCGCGGGCCCAGATCCACGAGGCCATCAAGCGCCTCGCCGCGCGCGGCACCGCTGTCCTGGTCGTGAGCTCGGACTTCGGCGAGGTCCTGGACCTCAGCGATCGGGTGCTGGTCCTCCGCCAGGGCGGCATCAAGACGACCATCGCAGACCCGGCTACGGCACAGGAGCAGCACGTGCACCACCTTGCGGGCACGGCATGACCGGTCCCAGCACCGCACGCACCGGACACGAAGGGGAACAGGCCATGGCGACTGCCGTCACGGAGCAAGACCAGGACAAGGGGGCCTCGACCCGCCCCCGAGCAGGCCGAGGGCGGGGTGCGCTCAACCCCCGCTGGTTCGGCTTCTACGCCCTGGTGGCCATCGTGGTGCTGTTCAGCCTGCTGCGGCCAGACACCTACCCGACGATGACGAACCTCACCGCCATCCTCAGCAACGAGGCGGTCGGCTGCATGCTGGCCATGGCGCTGTTCGTGCCGCTCGTGGCCGGGCACTACGACCTGTCCATCGCCAACGTCCTCACGCTGTCGATGATCTGCTCAGTCGGCATGTTCCAGGAGTTCCAGGCACCGATCTGGGTCGCCGTCGTCGTCCCGGTGCTCGTCGGGGCCCTGATCGGGCTCATCAACGGCGTGGCGGTGACGGTCGTCGGCATCAACTCGCTCGTCGCGACCCTCGCCACCGGCAGCTGCGCGCTCGGTCTGGCGCTGTGGTGGACCAACGGCACGATCTTCTCGGAGAACGTCCCGTCGGGCTTCCAGGACCTGGGTGGAGATCTGGGGGGCATCCCGCTGCCGGCGGTGTACGCGGCCGTGCTCATCGTGGTCCTGTGGTGGGCCTCGGAGCGCATGCCCGTCGGGCGCTACCTGTACGCCCTGGGCGACAACGCCGAGGCGGCACGCCTGACCGGCATTCCCGTGACGCGCCTGACCATCGGCACCTTCGTGGTGTCCGGCAGCATCGCCGCCTTCGCGGGCGTGGTCCAGGCGGCGGTTCTCGGATCCGGAAACCCGCAGGTGGGCCCGAGCCTGCTGCTTCCGGCCTTCGCCGCCGTGTTCCTGGGCGGCACGATCCTGTACCTGGGCCGGCACAACGTCCTGGGCACCGTCGTGGCTGTCCTGGTGCTGGCGGCCCTCGTCGGTGGCCTGGAGCAGCTGGGTGTGCCGTTCTACGTCTCGCCGTTGCTCAAGGGGGTCGTGCTGCTGCTCGCCGTGGCGCTGACCACGGGGAGGTTCTCGAAGGTGCGGAGCCACTGAAGTGGCCCGCAACCAGGCCGGCGCTGCGTAGCATGACGCACCGCCGGGGCCGTGCGATCGTCCGGCGGGCGAGGGTGCAGAGTCCCTCGCCGGCCGGCGATCGCACCTCGACAAGGGGGACGTGAACAGGTCATGGGCGCGGTTCAGCAGACCATGAGCGGATTCACCATCGACCGGCGCGGCGCTGCCTCGCTCATCGCCGAGGAGCTGCGCCGGCGGATCATCGAGGGCGACCTGGCGCCCGGTGCACCGCTCCGGGAGAGCGAGCTCGCCACCGCCTTCGACGTGGCGCGCAACACGGTGCGGGAGTCGCTGCGCCTGCTCACCCAGGAGGGCATCGCCGTCCACGAGCCGCACAAGGGCGTGTCGGTGCGCCGGCTGACCCCCTCGGAGGTGCGCGACATCTACGCGCTGCGGGGGCTACTGGAGCGGGGGGCCCTGGCCCGCGCCGGGCAGCTCACCGAGGAGGAGGTCGAGCGCCTCACCTCCATCCTGGGCCGGGCGGACGCGGCGGTGCAGCAGAACGACGCCAAGGCCGTCCAGCAGCTGAACGCGGAGTTCCACCGCCAGCTCGTGGCGCTCCTGGGCAACCAGCGCCTCGACCAGCTCTTCGACCAGCTGCTCGGGGAGATCCGGCTCATCCTGACCGGCTTCATCGGCAGCCCGCAGCCCTGGCCGCAGCGCAACCGGCAGCTCCTCCAGCTCCTGGTGGACGGCGACAAGCGCAAGTTCGAGCGCGAGCTCGAGCGCTACCTGCAGGACTCCTGCGACGACGCGGTCGCACGGTGCGAGACAGACCCCGGCCAGGCGCCGTGACCGCGGCGACCCTCGACCGCCCGGACGGCCGGGGCCTCGACGCCGTCCTGGCCCTGGGGCGAGCAGCCGATGAGTTCGCGCGCTCGCCGGAGGCCGCCGAGCCGTTCCTTCGGGGCCTGGCCGACTTCGCCGGCTGCGAGACGGCTCTGCTGGCCGCGGCCGACCCGGTCACCGGCGGGCACCGCCTGCTCGCCAACTCCGGCTACTCCGCGCAGGTGGCGGACCACCTCGTGGACGGCTACGCCGCGTCCTGCCCGGGCTACGCCTTCAGCCTCCGGTGCGGGCTGCCGGTGCGCATGTGCGACATCCCGTTCGACTACCGCGAGACCCCGACGTACCAGGAGGTCTTGCAGCCGGCGGGCTTCCTGGAAGGCGTCACCGTCTGCCTGTACACCACCAGTGGCCGCTACACCGGGCTGCTGACGCTGAGCTCCTCGGCCTCCCGGCCGGTCGCCGAGGACACCCGGGCGCTCATGGCGGCGTTGGCGTCCCGGCTCGCCACGGCGACCGACCTGCGTCGTGCGCCGGCTCGTGACGAGCTGCTGCTGCGGCCCGACGAGGTCGTGCTGCACGTGGCCTCCCGCCCCGGGCGGGTCCTGGCCCACCCCGGCGTGCTGGACGACCTGCCGTTGGACCGTGCTCAGCTGATCGACCTCGCTCGGCTGGTGGGCCAGTCCGCGCGCGACCGGATCGGCTTCTACCAGCGGGACGGGCGAGGGCAGTGGTGGGCGTGGCGGGGCCAGCGCACGGCGACCCTCCGGTCCGACGGCATCGACGTCGTGGTCACGGCGCGGCGGGAGAACCCGCCGTACGGGCTCAGCGCCCGCGAGCTGGACATCCTCAGCCTCATGGTCAGGGGACTGGCCAACGCCGAGGTGGCCGCCGAGCTGCACGTCAGCCTGAGCACCGTGAAGACGCACGTCGAGCACGTGCTGGACAAGCTCGGCACCGCCACCCGCGCCGGCGCGGTGAGCATGGCCAGTGACCGCCTGCTGCTGAGCTGGCAGCACCTGCGCTGACACCGGTATCGGTCGTCAGACCGATGCCGGCGCGGGCTCCGCCCGGCATGCTCGGTGGAGAGCCAGCCCCGGAGGAGACCCGTGAACAGCGACATCGCCTATGCCTCAGCCACTGAACTGCGCGCGCTGCTCGACCGAGGAGAGGTCAGCGCCGTAGAGGTCGCGAAGGCCTCGTTCGACCGCATCAGCCGCCTCGACCCGGCCATCGGCGCCGTCGTGGTGGCGCGCGAGGAGGGGGCGCTCCGGGACGCGGAGGCGGCCGATGCGGTGCCGGCCGCCGAGCGCGGTCCGCTGCACGGCATCCCCGTGCTCATCAAGGACGCCAACGAGACCGTCGACATGCCGACGAGCTACGGCAGCAGGGCCATGGAGGGCTACCTGGCCGGCTACGACGCGGTCGCCGTCGCCCGGCTGCGCAGCGCCGGCATGATCGTCCTCGGCAAGAGCAACTCGCCTGAGTTCGGCCTGCGGCCCACCACCGAGAACGGCGTCTTCGGCCCGACCCGCAACCCCTGGGACCCGGCCCGCACCGCGGGCGGGTCCAGCGGCGGCGCGGCCGCCGCGCTCGCGCTCGGGCTGGTCCCGGTGGCGCAGGGCAGCGACGGCGGTGGGTCGTGCCGCATCCCCGCCTCCTGCTGCGGTGTGGTCGGCTTCAAGCCGAGCCGCGGTCGCATCCCGTGGGCCCCCGTCGCGTACGAGTACTGGGCGGGGCTGGCCACCAACGGCCCGCTGGCCCGTACCGTGCGGGACGCCGGGCTGCTGCTCGACGCCATGGCCGGTCCGGTCGTGGGCGAGCCGTACGGCGTCTACGAGGCGACCCGCACCGCGGGCGCCGGCCGGCCGGTGGTGGTGGGTGTCTGCACCACGCCCCCGCACGGCAACGTCGACCCCCGCATCACCGAGGCGGTGCAGGCGACGGCACGCGCGCTCGAGGCGAGCGGCTGTCGCGTGGAGGAGTTCGAGCTGGACCTCACCGGCCTCGCCGATCCGTTCATGACCGTGCTCGAGGGCAACACCGCGGCCACCGTCGAGGGGCTGGTCGGCGACGCCGGCCTGCACCTGCTCGAGGGGAACACGCTGGCCCTGGCCCTGCGCGGCAAGGCCAAGAGCGCCGGGGACTACGCGGCGGCCGTGTCGGCCATGCGCAACCACAGCGCTCGGGTGATGACCGACTCCGAGCGGTACGACATCGTGCTCACTCCGACGCTGAGCCAGGTGCCGCCGCTGATCGAGGGCTACCCGACGCAGCAGGACCACCTCGGCCGCTGGCAGGAGTACCTGGACTGGCTGGCCTTCACCTACCCGTACAACTGCACGGGACAACCGGCGGTCTCGCTGCCGGGAGGGCTGACCGAGGACGGCCTGCCGATGGGGATCCAGCTGGTCGGGCGCATGGGAGACGACGCCGGCGTGCTGGCCGTCGCGGCCCTGGTGGAGCAGGCCCGCCCGTGGCAGCAGGCCTACACGCAGCGCTTCGGGAGTGCGTGACCCCGTGCTGCCGAGCCGTCCGGGGCCGCCAGCGCTGCCGGCCCCGGACCTTCGGCCGGAGCTGTCGCCGGAGCAGGCCCGGGCAGCGTTCCGCGAGGGCGCGGTCAGCCCGACGTCGGGCTGGTCCGACGGCTACGCGCAGGCCAACCTGGTGGTGGTCCCTGCCGCCTACGCCTACGACGTGCTCCTGTTCGCGCAGCGCAACCCCAAGCCGTGCCCGGTGCTCGACGTCAGCGACGTCGGCAGCCCGCGGACCACACTGGCGCCGGAAGCCGATCTGCGGACCGACCTGCCGCTGTACCGGATCTGGCAGGACGGTCAGCTGGTGGAGGAGCGCACCGACGTGTCCGGTGCGTGGCGCCCCGATCTGGTCGCTTTCCTCATCGGCTGCAGCTTCAGCTTCGAGGGCGCGTTGACGCGCGCTGGCGTCCCGCTGCGGCACGTCGAGCAGGGGCGGAACGTGGCGATGTACCGGACGGCGGTCGCCTGTCGGCCGGCCGGCCGGTTGCATGGGCCGCTGGTCGTGTCGATGCGGCCCATCCCCGCGGCGCTGGTGTCCACCGCCGTCCGCGTGACGGCGGGGATGCCGGGGGTGCACGGGGCACCGGTGCACATCGGCGCCCCCGAAGCGCTCGGCATCGCCGACCTTGCGCAGCCGGACTTCGGCGACCCGGTCGACATCGGGCCGGACGAGGTGCCCGTCTTCTGGGCCTGCGGCGTGACGCCGCAGGCGGTCATCGAGCAGGCGCGGGTTCCCTTCGCCATCACCCACGCGCCGGGATACATGCTCATCACCGACCTGCCCGACCAGAAGCTCCTGCTGCCATGACGGTGCCGACGGTGCCGACGGCGCGGGTCGCCGCGGTCGCTGCCATCGGCGCAGCCCTGGGTCACCTGCCGCTCCTGCTGGCGCACCTGCAGGCCGCGCCGGTTCTGGCCGCGGGGTTGTTCGCGATGACCGCGGCCTGCCTCCACTGCGCCTGGCGGCTGTGGCGGCGGGCGACGGCTGCGGTCTGGGCCACGGCGGCCGTCATGAGCGGCGGCATGATGCTCGTACACGTACCGGGGTCGCCCCTCGCTCACGGCCACAGCCACGGCGCCGCCGACGGGGCCGCCCTGGCGGCAGTGGCTGCCGGCTGCGAGGTCTTCCTGGTCCTCGCGGCTGTGGCCGTGCTGGTCCGCAGCCTGCCCCGGGCCCGCGCCTGCAGCCGCTGAGCCCTGTCCGAACTCTCCGACCACCTGGAGCACCGAATGGCCGTCCGACCGACGCGCAGCGCCCCCCCGAACCTCACCTCCTACGACAGCGCCCGGGACGAGTTCCAGCTCAGCGTGCCCGCGCGCTTCAACCCGGTCGTCGACATCCTCGAGCGGTGGGCCGGTGAGGACCCGGACGCTCTGGCGCTGCTCAGCCTCGACGGGTCCGGCCGGCCGGTCGGCTCTCAGACCACGAGCGACCTGGCGCGGGAGTCGCGCCGCGCGGCCCGGGCGCTGCTCGAGCTCGGGGTGGCCAAGGGCGACCGCGTCTTCGTGATGCTGCCCCGGGTACCGGCCTGGTACGCCGTGGTGCTCGGAGCGATCCGGATCGGCGCGGTGCCCATGCCAGGCCCCAACCTGCTGACCAGCAAGGACATCCGGTACCGGGTCGGGCTGGCCGAGGCGGCCGTCGTCGTGGTCGACCCCGCCGGAGCTGCGAAGGTCGACGCGGTGCCGGGCGGGCTCCCGTCGGTGCGTCGCCGGCTCTGCTGGGATGACGGCAGGGGCACCCCGCAGGGCTGGCTGGACCTGGACACCGTCCTCGCGGCGGCCGGCGACGGCCCCACGCCGGTGGACCCCACCGCGGCCGAGGACCCGATGTTCGTGTACTTCACGTCCGGCACCGTGAGCGCCCCGAAGATGGTGCTGCACAGCCAGGCGTCGTACGGGCTCGGCCATGTGACGACTGCCCGGTTCTGGCAGGACCTGCGCGCGGGGGACCGGCACTGGACCGTCTCCGACACCGGCTGGGCGAAGGCGACCTGGGGCGGGCTGTTCGGCCAGTGGCACGAAAAGGCCACGGTGGTCCAGGTCGCGCTCGGCAGGCCCGACGCCGACACGATCCTGCGGCTGCTCGCCGAGCACCAGATCACCTCGTTCTGCGCCCCGCCGACCCTCTACCGGCTGCTGATCCAGACCGACCTCACCGCCTACGACCTGAGCGCGTTGCGGCACTGCACCTCAGCCGGGGAGCCGCTGAACCCGGAGGTCATCCGGGCCTGGCGCGAAGGCACCGGGGGCTTGACCGTGTACGACGGCTACGGGCAGACCGAGACCACGAACGTCGTCGCCAACTTCCGGGGGATGCCGGTCCGCCCGGGATCGATGGGCCGTCCCACGCCGGGCTATGTCGTCGAGGTGCTGGACGAGCTCGGCGGGCGGGCGCCGGACGGGGTGGTCGGAAGCGTGGCGGTGCAGGCCGAGCCCCGGCCCGTGGGGCTGTTCTGCAGCTACTACCGCGACGAGACGGCGACCGCGGCGGCGTTCCGGAACGGCTGGTACTACACCGGCGACAAGGCGGCTCGGGACTCGGACGGCTACTTCTGGTTCGAGGGCCGGAGTGACGACGTGATCACCTCCTCCGCCTACCGGATCGGGCCGTTCGAGGTCGAGTC
>JAOPVD010000075.1 GCA_025966295.1 Frankiales bacterium
CGCCGAGGGCGCCCAGCGCCGCCACGTCGGCGGCCGGGTCCGCGGCCCCGGCGTCGGTCAGGCTCGCGGCGCCGAGCCCGTCCAGCAGCGGCATGCCCTGCGCCGTGAGCAGCACGCTGGAGACCCCCAGCCGGCCGTGCACCAGGCCGTGCTGGTGGGCCTGCCCGAGCGCGTCCGCGACCGGCGCCAGCACGGTGACCACCTCACCGGGGTCGAGCCGGCCGCGGCGCGCCAGCAGCGCGGCCAGCGACCCGCCGGCGGCGTGGTCCAGCACCAGGACGTCGTCGCCGCCGGCGCGGACGGTCGTGCGGAGCCGCACCAGGTGCGGTGATGGCAGCGAGCGCACCACCGTCGCCTCGCGGCGGACCGCCGCCACCGCGGCGCGGTCACCGCCGGCCAGCCGCCGCAGCGCCACCACCGTCCCGGACGCCCGCTCCCGCGCCCGCCAGACCTCGCCCGTGGTCCCGAACCCGAGCAGCTCGAGCACGTCGTACCCGGGCACCTCCCACGCGGTCATGCCCGCGACGCTAGGCCGGACCGCCCCGCTCCCGTCGCCCCTGTCCACAGCCCCCTCCCCGTGATCCACGGAACCGGCGCCCACAAAAACGGCGCCCTGACGTGGGCGCCGGTTCCGTGGATCACCGGGAAGTGGGGCGGGGTACGGCGGGAGCGGGGGCGGCTTCGGGGCTGCGCGGGCCCCGGGCGAGGCCGCTCGGCCACCAGATGCGGTCACCGATCTGGAGGGTGAGGGCGGGTACGAGCAGCGACCGCACGACCAGGGTGTCCAGCAGCACGCCGAACGACACCGCAAAGCCCAGCTCGGCGAGGAACACCAGCGGCAGCAGGCCCAGCACCGTGAAGGTCGCGGCCAGCACGATGCCGGCGCTGGTGATGACCCCGCCGGTGACGGTGAGCCCGCGCAGCATGCCGGTGCGGGTGCCGTACCGCAGCGACTCCTCCCGGACCCGGGTCATGAGGAAGATGTTGTAGTCGATCCCCAGCGCCACCAGGAACACGAACGCGAACAGCGGGAACGACGGATCCGCGCCGGGGAAGTCGAAGACGTGGTTGAACACGAGCGCGCACACCCCCAGCGTCGCGAGGAAGCTCAGCACCACCGTCGCGACCAGCAGCACCGGGGCGACGAGGCTGCGCAGCAGCAGCGTCAGCACCACCAGGATCACCAGCAGCACCAGCGGGATGATGACCCGGTTGTCGCGCGCCGAGGCGTCCTTGATGTCGAGGTCGAGGGCGGTGAAGCCGCCGACGAGCACGTCGGTGCCGACCCTGTCGAGGTCCTTGCGCAGCTGCCGGACGACCTGGCCGGCCGCCGGGGAGTCGGCCGGCACCGACAGCACCGCCTCGATGAGCACCCGCCCGTGCACCACCTTGGGCGGTCCGACGAGCCGGCCGTCACCGGCGTAGACGAAGGCACTGGCGATCTTGGGCTCGGAGCGCACCACCGCCAGCGCGGCGGCCGCCTTGTCGGCCGGCGCGATGATGTCCACGGGCGACCCCACCCCCGCCGGGAAGTGCCGGTTCAGGTGCTCCTGCCCGACCACCGACTCGGCGCTGCCCGTGATGGCCTGGCTCTGCGGGATGCCGGACGCCTTGAGCTGCGTGGCGCCGAGCGCCAGCGCCACGAGCACCAGGGTGGTCGCGATACCGACCGTCGCCGACCGCCGCCCCAGCCCGTCGGCGATCCGCGACCACAGGCCCTCGTGCACCGGGTCCTGCCCGTCCAGGTGCGGGATCCGCGGCCAGAAGACCCAGCGCCCCAGGAGCAGCATGGCCGGCAACAGCGTGAGCATGGTGACGGCCGCGCAGGCGATGCCGACCGCCGTCACCGGGCCGAGGCCCTGGTTGCCGGCCAGCTCGCTGGCGAGCAGGCACAGCAGGCCCAGGATGACCGTGGAGGCGGACGCCACGATGGCCGGGGCGGCGCCGCGCCAGGCGGCCTTCAGGGCGTCCCACGGCTCGGCGTGCCGGTGCAGCTCCTCGCGGTACCGGGCGATGAGCAGCAGCGCGTAGTCGGTGCCGGCGCCGAACGTCAGCACCGTGAGGATCCCCTGGCTCTGGCCGTTGACGGTCAGCACGTCGTTCTTGGCCAGCAGGTAGAGGATGCCGGCCGCCATCGCGAACGCGACGCCCGCCGACACCAGCGGCAGCAGCCACAGCAGCGGGCTGCGGTAGACCACGAGCAGGATGACGATGACCACCACGACGGTCGACAGGATGAGGGTGGTGTCGATCGACCCGAACACCTCGAACAGGTCGGCCTGCAGCCCCCCGAGCCCGGTGACGTAGGTGCGCAGCCCCTGCGGCTTGCCGGGCCGGTCGAGCAGCGTGCGGAGCCGGTCGACGTTCTTCACGAAGGCCTGCGGGTCGCTGCCGTCGAACGGCAGGTAGACCTGGATTGCCTTACCGTCCGGGCTGGTGACGGGCGGTGCCGGTGAGCCGCTCAGCCAGTGCTCACCGCGGATCAGCGAGATGTCCTGCAGGACCCGGGCCCGGTCGGCGCTGGTCAGCGGCCCGTCCCGCTCGTAGAGCACCACGGTCGGCACCTGGTTCTTGGCCAGGAACTCGCTCTGCAGGTTCAGCGCCCGCGTCGACTCGGCGGTCTTGGACAGGTAGGACGCGTTGTCGTTCTTCTGGACGTCGGTGAGCTTCCCCGACAACGAGCCCAGGCCGCCGCCCATCACGGCCAGGTAGAAGAGCACGAACAGGCCGGCCAGCAGCCCGACCCGGTGGCGCCGCACGACGCCCGGCCTAGGGGGAACCGTCATGGGGCCTGACCTCCAGGGAGCCGCGTACCCTCGTGTCGTGGACATCCGCCGGCTCGGCCAGGTCGACTACGACGCCGGCTGGGCGCTGCAACAGGAGCTGCACGGCCAGGTGGCGGCCGGCGACAGCGGTGATGTCATCCTGCTCCTCGAGCACGAGCCGGTCTACACAGCCGGCAAGCGGACCGAGCCGTGGGAGCGCCCCCTCGACGGGTCGCGGGTGGTCGACGTCGACCGGGGCGGCAAGATCACCTGGCACGGACCGGGTCAGATCACCGGCTACCCGATCGTGCGGCTCATCGACCCGGTCGACGTGGTGGCCTACGTCCGCCGCCTCGAGCAGGTGCTCATCGACGTCTGCGCCGACCTCGGCCTGCTGACCGGCCGCGTCGACGGCCGCTCCGGCGTCTGGACGCCCGACGGCGCCCGCAAGGTCGCGGCCATCGGCATCCGCGTCGCCCGCGGCGTCACCATGCACGGCTTCGCCATCAACTGCGACAACAGCCTCACGGCGTACGACGCGATCGTCGCCTGCGGCATCGCCGACGCCGGCGTCACCACGCTGAGCCGCGAGCTCGGCCGCGACGTGACCGTCGCCGAGGTGCTGCCGCTGCTCGAGGCGCGCCTGCCCGCGTTGGTGGAAATCCCTGCACCACAAGGCATCTCGGCCTAGCCTGAGGCCATGCACTGCGACGTCTGCGGCTTCCGTCGCGACCTGTGGACCGACGGCGACCTGCGCACCACCTTGCAGGCCGCGCCGCAGCTCGCCCGGCAGGTCCTCGACGGCGCCTCGATCGAGCGGCAGGCCGACCTGGCGCGCGTGCTGGCACCGATCGCCGACCTCCCCACCGACGGCGTCGACCCGCTCGCCGTGCACGACGCGATGCACCTGCTGCACGAGGCTGGTCGCCTCCGGCACGCGGGTACGGCGCCCTCCGCCGGCACCGTCGCCCGGCTCAGCCGGGGCGGCGGCGGTGTCCCGAAGCTGCCCGTCGACCGGGTCGCGGTGAGCTTCGGCGGGCTCGACGGCGACCGGCAGGACAACCGCCGGCACCACGGCCGGCCCTGGCAGGCCGTGTGCCTGTGGTCCGCGGAGGTGGTCGAGGGGCTGCAGTGGGAGGGCCACCCGATCGAGTTCGGCAGCGCCGGCGAGAACCTCACGGTCCGGGGACTCGACTGGGCCGCCCTGGCGCCGGGGGTGCGCCTGCTCGCCGGCAGTGCCCTGCTGCAAGTCACGTCGTACGCGATCCCGTGCGTGAAGAACGCCCGCTGGTTCAGCGACCGCGGGTTCCGGCGGATGGCGCAGGAGGTCCGGCCGGGCCAGAGCCGGCTGTACGCCGCGGTGGTCGCCGAGGGCCTGGTGGCGACCGGCGACGCGGTCGTGGTCGAGCCGGTCCTGGTGCCGGCCCAGACGGCCAGGGCGGAGCAGCTGCCGCTCGCGCTCTAGAGTCCGCGTCCATGACGCGACTGCCGGGGTGGACCGAGAGCACGTTCACGGCCGACGGCCGGACCTACCCGACGTTCCGGCAGGGCAGCGGACCCGGCGTCGTCATCGTGCACGAGGTCCCCGGCATCAGCCCGAAGGTGCAGGCGTTCGCCGAGGAGGTGGTCGCGGCCGGCTTCACGGTCGTGATGCCCTCGCTGTTCGGCACGCCCGGGGCCGGGCCGACCGCTGGATCGGTCGCCAAGGCCCTCGGCAGGGTCTGCATCTCCAGCGAGTTCAGCACCTGGGCCGCCCACCGGACCTCGCCGGTCATCGGCTGGCTGCGGGCGCTGGCCAAGCAACTGCACACCGAGCTCGGCGGCCCCGGCGTCGGGGCTCTCGGGATGTGCTTCAGCGGCGGCTTCGCGCTGGCGATGATGGTCGACGGACACGTGGCGGCGCCGGTGCTGTCGCAGCCCTCGCTGCCGTTCGCGGTGACCCCGACGCTCGCCGGTGACCTCAACCTCTCCCCCGCCGACCTCACCGCGGTCAAGGAGCGGGTCGCGGCCGGCTGCCCGGTGCTGGGGCTGCGCTACGAGGGAGACCGGAGGGTCGGCACCCGCTTCGCCACGCTCCGCCAGGAGCTCGGCGACGGCTTCTTGGCCGTCGAGCTGCCCGGCAAGAAACACTCGGTCCTCACCGAGCACCGCGACGAGCCGTCCGTGCAGCGCGTCCTGGCCTTCTTCAAGGAGCGCCTGCACCCTTAGGTCCCAGGGGCCGGCGGCTCAGGGGAGCTGGCGGGCGACCTCGCTGGCGATGAGCTCGAGGTGGTCCAGATCGTCCAGGTCGAGGACCTGCAGGTAGAGCCGGGTGGCGCCGATCTCGGCGAAGCGGCCGATCTTCTCGACCACCTCGGCCGGGCTGCCCGCGAGGCCCTCCTTGCGCACCGCCTCGACGTCCCGACCGATCGCGTCGGCCCGGCGGGCCAGCTCGGCGTCATCGCGCCCGACGCAGACGACCTGCGCCGCCGAGTACACGAGCGGGCGCCCGGTCGCGGCGCTCGCCGCGCGGACCCGGCCGAACCCCGCTTCGGTGTCGCCCACGTCGTGGAACGGCACGTTGTACTCGTCGGCGTAGGTCGCGGCCAGCCGCGGCGTGCGCTTGACCCCGACCCCACCGATGATGACCGGCGGTCCGGGCCGCTGGGTCGGCTTGGGCAGCGCCGGGCAGTCCTGGAGCTGGTAGTGCCGGCCCGCGAACGACCACGGGCCCTGCGCCGCCCACAGCCCGGTGACGATCTGCAGCTGCTCCTCGAGCCGCTCGAAGCGCTCGCGGAGCGGCGGGAACGGGATGCCGTACGCGGTGTGCTCCTCGGCGTACCAGCCGGTGCCGAGCCCCAGCTCGATCCGACCACCGGACATCTGGTCGGCCTGCGCCACCGAGATGGCGAGCACGCCGGGCAGCCGGAAGGTCGAGGCCGTCACCAGCGTGCCGAGCCGGATCCGCTTGGTCTCGCGGCCGAGCGCCGCCAGCGTCAGCCAGGCGTCGGTGGGGCCGGGCAGGCCGTCGCCGCCCATCGCCAGGTAGTGGTCGCTGCGGAAGAACGCGTCGAAGCCCAGCTCCTCGGTGGCCTGAGCCACCCGGAGCAGGTCGTCGTACGTCGCGCCCTGCTGGGGCTCGGTGAAGATCCGCAGGTCCACGTCAGCTCCTGTCGAGGGTGATGAGCACGGCGTCCCCGGCGGCGGCGGCGTCCGTGAACAGCTCCACCAGGTGCGCGTAGGCGGGCAGCACGAACGCCGTCAGGGCATCCGGGGCGTCCCACTGCGCATCCGGGTAGACCTCGGCCTGCCGCAACGCGCGGTGCGTGAAACGCGGCACCAGCTCGTCGGCCTCCGGCAGCGCCTCCGCGACCGCCTCGACCTCGGCGGGCGCGACGAACCGCACCGGCTCGTACGACGTGGGGTCGCCGAGCGGAGTGCCGCCCAGGACGGCGTCGAACAGCGGCGCCGAGCCGCCCCAGGCCGAGCCGTTGAGCAGGAAGTGGACGGCGTGCCAGGCCTTGCCGAGGTCGAGCGGCTCACCGTCGGCGAACAGCGTCGCGCCGACGTCGGGGTCCCGCTCGAGGGGCTCCACGTCGGACACGCGGAGGTAGAGCATGCGCACGGGAGGTCCTCCAGGAAGAAGATCAGGCTGCCTCGACGTTAGCCTTGGCACTGTGACCATCGCCCCTGACGGCCGGAAGATGCTGCGCCTCGAGGTGCGGAACGCCGAGACGCCGATCGAGAAGAAGCCGTCCTGGATCAAGACCCGGGCGGTGATGGGGCCCGAGTACACCGACCTCAAGAAGCTGGTGAAGGCCGAGGGCCTGCACACCGTGTGCGAGGAGGCCGGCTGCCCCAACATCTACGAGTGCTGGGAGGACCGGGAGGCGACGTTCCTCATCGGCGGTGACCAGTGCACCCGGCGCTGCGACTTCTGCAACATCGACACCGGCAAGCCGGCCGCCTACGACACGGACGAGCCGCGCCGGGTCGCCGAGTCCGTCCAGAAGATGGGGCTGCGGTACGCCACCATCACCGGCGTCGCCCGCGACGACCTGCCGGACGGCGGCGCCTGGCTGTACGCCGAGACCGTCCGGCTGGTGCACGCGGCCGTGCCGGGCGTGAAGGTCGAGCTGCTCATCCCCGACTTCGACGGCAAGCCGGAGCTGCTGCGCGCGGTCTTCGCCAGCGCCCCGGAGGTGCTGGCGCACAACGTCGAGACGGTGCCGCGGATCTTCCGGCGGATCCGCCCCGGGTTCCGCTACGAGCGGTCCCTCGACGTGCTGACCCAGGCCCGCGCGGCCGGGATGGTCACCAAGTCCAACCTCATCCTCGGGATGGGCGAGACCCGCGAGGAGATCAGCGAGGCGCTACAGGACCTGCACACCGCCGGCTGCGAGCTGATCACCATCACGCAGTACCTGCGGCCGTCCAAGCGGCACCACCCGGTGGAGCGCTGGGTCAAGCCGGAGGAGTTCGTGGCGCTCGGCGAGGAGGCCGAGGAGATCGGCTTCGCCGGCGTCATGAGCGGCCCGCTGGTCCGCTCGTCGTACCGGGCCGGCCGGCTGTTCGAACAAGCCGTGGCGGCGCGCAGCGCTTGAGGGCGGTGCGCGGACCGACCCGGAGCCTTCATCCGCAGGTCACCGGCGCGTAACACAGGCACCGGAGGCTGAGAGCGACTCGCAGGAGGCTCCCGTGACGCTCTTTCCCCTCGCCACCGCGCAGGCGCTCGTCCTGACCGCCCTGCCGCACGGCGGCCAGCGGTCCGCCCGGCGCAACGCCTGGGCCTCGATGGCCTCCGACGCCACCCGGGCCCGCGGTCGGCGCGAGGCCGATGCGGCGATGGGCGAGGCGCTCGCGCTGGCGGCGCCGTCGGTCGCGAGCGCGCACGGAGCCGCTGGCGGCTAGCGTGCCCCCATGGCTGAACCCGTCTACCTGCCCGTTGTCGGATTCGCCCGTGGCGTCTTCGCCGCGCTCCGGCTGAAGTTCGACATCAGCGGCGAGGAGCACGTCCCGGCCCGCGGCGGCGGCGTGGTGGCGATCAACCACACCGGCTACCTCGACTTCGCGCTCGCCGGCCTCGCCTTCCGGCCCCGCAAGCGCCTGGTGCGGTTCATGGCCAAGAAGGAGGTCTTCGACCACAAGGTCAGCGGCCCCCTGATGCGCGGCATGAAGCACATCCCGGTCGACCGCGAGGCGGGCGCCGGGAGCTACCAGGCGGCCGTCGACGCGCTGCGCAGCGGCGAGCTGGTCGGCGTCTTCCCGGAGGCCACCATCTCGCAGAGCTTCGAGCTCAAGGAGTTCAAGACCGGTGCCGCCCGGATGGCCCAGGAGGCCGGCGTGCCGATCGTGCCGGTGGTCGTCTGGGGCAGCCAGCGGGTCTGGACCAAGGGCCGCAAGCGGGAGTTCAACCGCCGGGGCACCTCGATCCGGATCGTCGTCGGCGAGCCGTTCGTGCCCGCGGGCGACGCGGTGCAGGGCACCAAGGAGCTCAAGGAGCGGATGCAGGTGCTGCTGGACGAGGCCCGCGCCACCTACCAGGGCGCGCCGCGGGACGCCGAGGACACCTGGTGGGTGCCGGCCGCGGTCGGCGGCACCGCCCCGACGCTGGAGGCCGCCGAGGCCAAGGACGCCCAGGTCCGCGCCGATCGGGCCGCCAAGCGCGCCGCCCGAGCGGGCGACAACTAACCTTTCCGGCATGGCACTCGGACGCCGCAAGGCCAAGACGAACGCGAAGCCCACCAAGGCGGCCGGCCCGTCCCGCAGGGAGAAGTTGGGCCAGCTCCGGATGGCCTTCACGATGACCCGCAAGGCAGACCCCAAGATGCTGCCGCTGGTCATCGGCACCTTCGCGCTGACGCTCGGCGTCTTCGTGCTGATCGGGAGCCTGGTCAACCACCCGATCTACGCGACCATCCTGGGGGTGCTGTTCGCGCTGGTGGCGACCGCCGCGGTGTTCGGCCGCCGGGTGCAGAAGACCGCGTTCGGGCAGGTGGAGGGCCAGCTCGGCGCCGCCGCCGCGGTGCTGCAGAACATGCGCGGCAACTGGCGTGTGACGCCGGCCGTGGGCTTCACCAAGGACCAGGACCTGCTGCACCGGGTGATCGGCCGGCCCGGCATCGTGCTGGTCGCCGAGGGCGCCCCGAACCGGGTTCGCGCCCTGATCGGCGCCGAGAAGCGGGCCCTCGCCCGGGTCGTCGGCGAGACCCCGGTGTACGACGTGGTGGTCGGTGACGGCGAGGGCCAGATCGCCCTCAGGGACCTCGAGAAGCACTTCCTCCGGCTGCCCCGCAACATCAAGCCGGCCCAGGTGAACGTGCTCGACAAGCGCCTGAAGGCGCTGCGCACCAACGCGGCCCTGCCGATCCCCAAGGGCCCGATGCCGACCCGGGTGCCGCGCGGCAAGGTCCGCTAGCCGCCCGGCTCAGTCCCGGACGACCACGCAGCCGGCCAGCAGGTCGTGCGAGCCGCGGCCGTCGTTGCCGAAGAAGCCGGCGATCCCGAGGGTGGCCAGCAGCGGCACCGCCCGGGTGAGCGCCGGCCCGAACCCCGGCGGCCGGGTGACGTCCTTGAGCCGCAGCACCTTGAGCCCCATGAGGCGCATGCCCAGGGTCTGCCCGGTGAGGGCCACCAGGACGACGTGCTCGACGAGGAGCACGCCGTACGGGACCAGCTGGCGGGTCAGGTCGGTCGGCTGGTCGACCTGCTTGACGATCAGCGCGGCGATCAGGGCGCTCGCGACGATGTCGATGACGAAGGCGAAGGCCCGGACGCTGAACGGCGCCACCGAGCTCGCTCCCTCGCGGGGCAGCCCGAGCCGCTTGCCGTGCCACCCATCGGGGTTCCGGAGCTCACCGAGGGTGACTCCCGGGCCTTGCAACCACGTCCCTGTCCAGCGCGCCACGGTCCCAGGCTACGGCGGCCGGCCGCCGGGAGCCGCCAGGGGGCTGGTGCAACCGCCCGCTTTGGGCTAAAAGTATGGGTCGTGAACATTTCCCGTCGGACGCTGCTTCGCGGCGGGCTGGCCCTCACGGCCGGGCTGGCCATCCCTCAGGCGTACGCCAGTAGCGCCGGCCCCGCGCTGCTCACCGGCCGGCCGTCGCTGCGCCCGGGCGGGCCGCCGCGGGTCGGCCCGTACCGGGTCCTGGCCGGCAGCCTGCACGACCACACCACCGACTCCGACGGCGACTCCACCAGCGAGGCGGTCGCGGCCTTCCTGCACGACTACCGCCAGGACCTGGGCATCGACTACTGCGCGCTCACCGACCACTCGGATGCCTTCCCGGTCGCCTACCAGCGGGCGCTCGACGGCGCCCAGGCCGCGGGCCCGGGCGCGGTCCCAGTGCCGGACCTGTGGCAGCGGCAGGGCGTGCTGGCGCAGCAGTACCGCAGCGCGGAGTTCTCGCTGGTGCGCGGCTTCGAGTGGACCAACGACCAGCAGAACCACCTCAACGTGCTGTTCAGCCAGAACTGGACCAGCCGGGCCACCACCGGTGACGGCTGGCTGCAGATGGAGCCGTTCTGGACCTGGCTGGCCACCGACCCGGTGACCGACCCGACCGGCACCGGGCTGGGCTTCGGCGGCGGCGACGGCATTGGGATCTTCAACCACCCGGGCGACAAGGGCGCCCTGAACTGGGACGACTACGGCCTGCACGCCGGCGCCGCCGAGCGGATGGCGCTCATCGAGATCCACGGCTCGTTCGGCCGGACCGGCCGGCTCGACAGCGACGCCGGCTGGTACTGGTTCGCGCTGTCTCGGGGCTGGCGGGTCAGCCCGGTCATGAACTGGGACTTTCACGAGTGGGCGCTCGGCGGCGTCCTGGCCAACCGCACCCCGGGCGCCAGCTACGACGAGGGCCGGACCTTCTTGCCGGGACAGCGCTCGCTGGTGCTCGCTACCAGCGCCCTGCCCGGCGCCCTCAAGGAGGCGCTCGCGGCCCGCCGTACCACCGCGACCGAGATCCCGGACCTGTGGGCCAGCCTGCGGGGGCCGGGCGGCGTCTGGCAGGGCGGCGTCGTCGAGGGCAACCCGGGCGAGACGCTCCGGCTGCGGGTCGACGCCGGCAGCGCCACCGAGCCCCTGTACGGCGTGCAGATCGTCGGCGACAACGGTCTGGACGGCCACGACCACTACTACGGCGACAACCCGGACTGGAGCCAGAGCCACAACCAGCTGACGCCGTCCTACCTCGAGCAGCACCGCCGGTACGTGGTGGACGGCGACGCGACCCGCAAGCGCCGGCCGGGTGGAACCCGGCACGACGGCCCGCCGCCCAGCACCGTGGTGGCGTCCGCGCCGCTGTCCGGCGCGCGCGACAGCGTGACGGTCGAGGTGACGGTGCCGACCCGGCCGAGCCCGCGCCCGGACGGCCGGCACTTCTTCTACGCGATCGTCTACGCCGGGGAGCGGTCCTTCCCGGCCCGGGCGTGGACCGGTCCGCTGCTGACCACGCCGCACAGCGGGGACGACCACCGCGGTGACGACGGGTCTGGTCCGAGGGACTAGCCTCGGCAGGGCGCGGTCGCTCGACGAGGCGTGACCGGGGCAGCGGGGCACCCACGCGGTGTAACCCCCGCGAAACACGCGGGACATAGCCGGGTCACACCGGCTCAGTAGCGTCGCCGCAGACGTTCGAACAGCCCTGGGAGAGGACGACGTGTTCAAGACCGCCGATGAGGTGCTCAGCTACATCAAGAAGGAAGCCGTCGAGATGGTCGACGTGCGCTTCTGCGACCTGCCGGGTGTGATGCAGCACTTCACCGTGCCCGCCGGCTCGTTCAACGAGGACGTCTTCACCGACGGCCTGGGCTTCGACGGGTCTTCGATCCGCGGGTTCCAGGAGATCCACGAGTCCGACATGCTGCTGCTGCCGGACCCGACGACGGCTCGCATCGACCCGTTCCGCACCCGCAAGACGCTCATCGTGAACTTCTTCATCCACGACCCGCTGACCGGTGAGGCCTACTCCCGCGACCCGCGCAACGTGGCCAAGAAGGCCGAGGCCTACCTCAAGGGCTCGGGCATTGCCGACACCGCGTTCTTCGGCGCCGAGGCGGAGTTCTACATCTTCGACTCGGTGCAGTACGAGGACAAGCCGGAGAGCGCCTTCTACAAGATCGACGCCAAGGCGGCGGCGTGGAACACCGGCAAGGACGAGATCGGGGGCAACCTCGGCTACAAGCCGCGCACCAAGGGCGGCTACTTCCCGGTCTCCCCCACCGACCACTACGCCGACCTGCGCGACGAGATGGCCGTCCACCTCGAGAACGCCGGCATGGTCGTCGAGCGTGGCCACCACGAGGTGGGCTCCGCCGGCCAGGCCGAGATCAACTACCGGTTCGGCCAGCTGCTCGAGAGCGCCGACAACCTGATGCTGTTCAAGTACATCATCAAGAACACCGCGCACGCGGCCGGCAAGACCGTCACCTTCATGCCCAAGCCGGTGCAGGGCGACAACGGCTCCGGCATGCACTGCCACATGTCGCTGTGGGCCGACGGCGCGCCGCTGTTCTACGACGAGGTCGGCTACGCCGG